>JAKBCI010000037.1 GCA_021807965.1 Actinomycetes bacterium | reverse complement strand
CACGATGGTGGTGCGCGCCGAGCTGGCGGGCGTTGACCCCGACCGCGACGTCGTTGTCGAGCTGCTCGACGGCGCGCTCGTCATCTCGGCCGAGAAGTCCGAGACTCACGAGCACGCCAGCGATCACGAGCACCGCAGCGAGTTTCGCTACGGTTCACTGACGCGCAGCGTCCCCGTGCCCAAGGGCGTCGACGAGCGATCGGTTACCGCTACCTACAAGGATGGGATCCTCGAGATTCGCCTGGCCGTGCCGGCGACCGTGCGTGCCGACGGAACGCACCGCATTCCGATCAATCGCGCGTAAGCGCGTGGCCCGGTCGGCGATGGCGCCGACCGGGCCCGCATCCGAAGAATCGGTTAAGAAAACGTCTCGCGTGACGAGAGCGGCGCAAAACTGGATGGGTGAGTTAGCGCGTAGCGCGCTAGAAAGGTTGGTGTTCGAGCATGCCACCACAGTTCCAGCAACCCCGATTCGGCGACCAGTTCTGGGGGCCGGGCATGCATCACGTGTTCGGACTGCGCGGGGCGCTGTTCCTCGTGTTCCTCGTGGTGCTGCTGCTCATCGCGCTCGCGGCGCTCGCGCTCTCGGTTTCGTCGCGCAAGCACCTGCGCGTTGCGGGTCAGGTCGGCGCGCGCTACGCGGGCGGCGCTGACGCCCTACGCGTGCTCGACGAACGCTTCGCGCGGGGCGACATCGACGCTGCGGACTACACGACGCGGCGCAGCCTCTTGACCGGGACGCCACCGAGCCAGTAGCGCCAACCCACAACGATCTGGATCGAGGGCCAGCTCGGGTCGGGTCACGACGCGACGAGTCGCGCCGCCAGCAGCGTTCGCCCAGACGCGGTGGCGACGGTGATGCGCGAGAGCGAGCGAGTCGGCAGGCTCGTGGCCAGTTCGACGACGGCGTCGTGGTTGGGCGTTGGCCCCCACGTCCCGACGGGTTGAACCCGGCCACTTGCGTCGATCACGTACGCGACGCAGTCGACCGTGGACGGAAGTCCCCGTAACGAGAGGGTGATCGCCGTTCCCCACGCCTTGGCCGCGAGGGCCACGGTGCCGCTCGCGCCAGGTGCCGTCGCGCGCAACTGGTACTGCGGGGTTGCCCGAGCGGGCGTTCGGGGCCAGGCGACCACCCCGAGTGCTACCGCCGCCGCGAGGGCCAGCGTGGCGGCACCACGCCAGTAGACCAGGCGTCGTCGCGACGAGCGCGCGCTAGCGTGCGCTCGAGTGAGCAGTGCCGGCAGCAAATCCTGCGGTGTGCGCTGGTGGCCCACGGCAAACTGCTCGGGCGTGAGACGCGCCAGCAGGCCCGGCAGGACGGCGAGTTCGGCCACCTCGGCGCGACAGTCGTCACAGGTGCGCAGATGGTGCTCGACGTCAGCGCGCGACGCCGCGTCGAGCGCCCCGATGACGTAGGAGCCGAGTACGAGGTGTACGTCGTCGTGTTCGCTCATTGCAGGTACCCCATCTCTTCCAGCGTCGCTCGCAGGGCGCGCAGCGCGTAGTACGTCCTCGATTTCACGGTCCCGGGGGGGATATGCAGCGCGGCCGCTGTTTCATCGACTGATTGGCCGAGATAGTAGGCGTGGTAGAGCACCACGCGGTGGTGCTCGCTCAGCTGGGAGACCGCCTCGCCAACGCCCCACGCCTCCACCGCCCGCTCGAGGTTGTCGGGTCCGGCGGCGTTGGCGAGCGACTCGTCCGACGAAGTCCTCGGTCGAGCACCGTCGCGTCGCCACTCGTCGGTCAGACGATTGCGCACCACCGTGAAGAGCCACGCACGGGCCGAACCCCGGCTTCCGTCAACGGCTTCGGGGTGCTGCCAGGCTCGCAGCAGGGCGTCCTGGACGGCTTCTTCGGACCGCTGGCGGTCGTTGCACCGTCGCATCGCGAACGCGAGGAGGGGTCCGGCGTACTCGTCGTGTAGAGCGCGCAGCAGCTCGTCGGCGACGTGATCGGTCGCCGCTCGACGCTGGCGCGTTGACGCGCGGACGTCGTTCCGGTGATCGGGGTGCGTCACTCGATTGGCTCGTGGTCTCAGGGTCGCTCTCGATTCATCGGTTGTCGCACAACGCCACACCCATCTAAACGCCCTGGCGCGCCGTTCGGTTCAGCGCCTTCGAGACCGCCGGGCGAACTCGTTGAACCAACGAGTCACTCGGGACGTTCTACTACTAACCGTTTATCTATCAAAGGAGTTAGCGTGTACCACCCTCATCTTCGCCTTTCCGCCGGACTGATCGGCGTCGCGGCTTTGTCGCTGCTGCCCGTCACCGCGGCCATGGGGGCCCCGCCGATGGCCGCGACTGCGTACGCGACGGCGGTCGTTGGCCCGGCCGGCGGCTCCGTCAGTGGCTTTGGGATCACCGCCACTTTCGCCCCAGGTGCCGTCGGCGAGTCGAGCTTGGTCATTCTCACGAACTGGCCCAACGGACTCGACGTGACCCCGCCGAGCGGTCAGGCGGTCAAGACCTTTGGGCTCCAGATCTGCGCTGACACGACCGGCACTCCCGCGACGTGCACGAGCGAGTTCGGCAACTACCCCAACTCGCCCAGCGGCACCGAGCGTATTAACGGCACGATGCTCTCCTTTTCTGATTATGCGCAGTCCGGCGTGAACTTCGGCACCGCGTCGAACAAGCTCGTCACGATCACCGTACGCACCGGTGGCCAGACCGTCTACGTCTACAACCCCAATCTCACGGGCAGTGCGGCCTACCCCAAGCTGCTGCCCAGTGCCGCGAGCGGCGGGGTTCTCACCTTCCAGACGTTTCAGCCGATCGTGTGGACGGTGACGAGTCCACTGCGCTAGTCCCCGTGAGCCGGACCAGCGGGGGCAACCCGCCGGTCCGGCTCAGGGAACGAGGATGCGGCGAAAGCGGCGCGCCGCTACCCACATGCCGAGTGCCGAGATTACGAGGAGATACGCGACCCGCATCACCATCACGGCGTCGAACTGCCCGAGGTCAAGGCCCCGCAGCAGCGTCGCCGACTGGTACAGCGGTGGGAGTGAGACGATGGAACCCAGCCAGCGCGGATACAGCGAGATGGGAAAGAACGTCGCCGAGAAGAGAAAGATCGGCAGCTGAACCAGGGTGACGAGGTCGAAGTCCTGCCACGAGCGTATGTAGGTGCACGCGGCGAGCCCGACGCTGCTGAACGCCAGACTGGTCAGCAGCGCCGCCGGCCAGCAGAGGATCACCCAGTAACCCCCGGCGTCCCCGAGCAGCACCATGCACCCGATGAAGGACGCGGCGTAGACGGCGGCGCGCGCGAGCGCCCACCACAGCTCACCGAGAGCGACGTCGGCGACGTCGAGGGGCGTGGCGAGCACGGCGTCGTAGGCGTGCGAGATCCGCAAGCGGAAGAACGTGTTGAAGATGGAGTCGATCATCGCGCCGTTCATCGCCGACGTCGCGAGCATGCCCGGCGCGACGAACGTGGCGTAGGAGACGACTCGACCGCCGACGTCGAGATTGCCGACGAGGTGGTTGAGGCCGATGCCGATGCTGAGCAGGTAGAAGAGCGGCTCGAAGAAGCCCGAGACCAGCATCAGCCACTGTGAGCGGTAGACCATGAAGTTGCGCTCGAAGATGCGCAGCGACCGGCGGGTGCCGAAGCGGGGCATGGCGCGTGTCAGCATCAGCCGATCAAGCGGCGCCGCATGCGGCGTCGACCCCACAGAACGCCGAGCACGGACATCGCGCCCAGCACGATGACGTGACCGGCAGTGGACGCGAGTGAGCCGTGACCGTAGGCTGCGGTGCGCGCGAGGGCGACGCCGTGGTAGAGCGGGACGAACTGGACGACGGGGCGAAGGTACCCGGGATAGGCCGAAACCGGGTAGAACGTCGCCGAGAACAGGAACATCGGCACGATGGCGAAGCGGTAGATAGCGGTGAACGAGGCGTCGGACTGAGCGCCGGCGGCGAAGGCGGTCAATGGTGCGGCGAAGGCGAGGGCGACGAGCGTTCCCACCAGCGGCAAGGTGAGACTCCACCAGGACTGTAGCGCGCCCGACACTGCGATGATCGCGGTGTAGAGGACGCCGGTGGCGAGTGCTCTCGTCGCGACCCACGACAGTTTGCCCGCGAGGATGTCCTCGGGTTCGAGCGGCGTGGCCGCGGCCGCGTGGTACGAGCGGATCCACTTCACCGAGGCCAGGACCGGCCACAGGGATTCGCCCTCGCCGAGCTGCATCGTGGTCGTGGCGAGCAGGCTCGGCGCGATGAAGTGCAGGTACGTCTGTCCATCGATTAGACCGCTGTGCGCGGTGACTAGATGACCGACGCCCACGCCCAGCGCGGCGAGGTAGAAGATGGGAAAGAGCACGGTGCTCGCGACGGTGCCTCGCCACGTCTGGGCGTAGTACGTCGCGTGGAACCACCAGCTTCGACGCCATCGGGGCCAGCCCAGCCGCGGTTCCACCGAGGTCGCCACTTCTAGTCCACCAGTGTCCGGCCGGTGAGTCGCAAGAACACGTCCTCGAGCGAGCTGCGCCGCACGAGGGCGCTCGCCGGACTGACACCGGCGGCGTGTACGTCGCGCAGCGCGTCGTCGCCGTCGTCAACGTAGAGCAGAACCCGATCGGGTAGCACCTCGACGCGTCGGGCGAAGGGTTCGAGGTCCCCGTGAAGATCCCCGTGATCGGTAGTGTTGAAGCGCAGCTCGACGACTTCACGGGTGGAGTGGCGGGTGATGAGATCGCGTGGCGCGCCTTCGGCCACGATGGTGCCGTGGTCCATCACCACGAGCCGGTCGCAGAGCTGCTCGGCCTCGTCCATGTAGTGGGTCGTGATGATCAACGTCACCCCTTCGCGCTTTAGGCGATAGAGGCGCTCCCAGAGGAGGTGGCGCGCTTGGGGATCCAAACCCGTCGTCGGTTCGTCGAGAATCAGGATCTCGGGCCGGTTGATCAAGGCTCGCGCGATCGTGAGACGGCGCCTCAGCCCCCCCGACAGGTCGTCGACTCGGTCGTTAGCGCGCTCGGTGAGCTGTGCGAAGTCGAGCAACTCCGCAGCTCGTTCGCGCAAGGTCGCGCGCGGCAAGTCGAAATAGCGCCCAAACATCTCGAGGTTGAGGCGGACCGACAGTTCCAACTCGAGCGTGTCCTCTTGCGGCACGACGCCAAGACGACCGCGAATCGCGGGGCCACTGGATCGCGGGTCGAGGCCGAAGATGGAGAGCTCGCCCGAGGTCGGCTGAGAGACGGCTGAGATCATGCGCATCGTGCTCGTCTTGCCCGCGCCGTTTGGCCCGAGGAAGCCGAAGCTCTCGCCGCGTTGGATCACGAAGCTCACGCTCTTCACCGCGGTGAAGTCGCCGAAACGCTTCACGAGTTCGCGAGCCTCGAGAATGGGGTCGTGACTCGCGTCGTGGGCGAAGTCGTCGCCGTTCACGCAACCGCCCCCCATCGCTGCCTCCGCTC
Organism: Actinomycetes bacterium; assembly: GCA_021807965.1. Next base: position 4,525 of record JAKBCI010000037.1, on the reverse strand, counting down.
TCGGCGCCTTCGCCGACAGGCCCCCCACGTTAGAAGGTTCGAGCACCCCACGGCGCGGCTCGCGGGGTGCGATCACTGGCTTTCGTCGTCACGGCCCCGCTCTTGACCGTGGCGCGACCAATACCACGACGTCGGCCGCGATGGTGCGACGCACCCTTCCGACGACGGGGCGAGTCGTTCCCGTGCGCTCGTGGCGATCCGATGTCCGGCACGCTCACGTTTCGTCGCGGCGCACCGGCGGTGGGCGTTTGGCGCCGATTACGGTTGGGACGACAGTTCAGAGGAGGCACGTGGACGACCGACTGGGCGACGTAGCCGCGGAGCTAGGGACCTGCGCTGCCCGCTTCGTAAAGGAACATCGGCTACCCGGCGCCTCAGTGGGCGTCGTCGTGCCCGAGGGGTTGGCCTGGAGTGACCAAGTCGGATTCAGCAACCTCGATCGGCGCGAGCGACCCGCGTCCACGACGCTGTACGCCATCGCGTCGATCACCAAGACCTTCACGGGAACCGCGATCATGCAGCTCGAAGCGCGGGGGCTGGTGGACCTCGACGCACCACTCAGCACGTATCTGCCCGAACTCGAGCGCGCGGACTCGTCGTTCGGACCATTCGACGTGGTGACCCTGCGTCGGGTTCTCTCGCACGAGTCGGGGCTTGCCGAAGAACCGCCGGGCACCGACTGGCCCTTGCACGTGCGCGAGCCCTCGCCGAGTGAAGTCCTGCGGCGCTCGAGCGAGATCGGCACCAAGGTCCTACCCAACTCGCAGTGGAAGTACTCCAATCTCGGCTACCAGTTGCTGGGCGAAGTGGTGGCGCGCGTGAGCGCGACGCCCTACGTGGAGTGGATTCGTCGCGAGATACTCCAGCCGCTGGCCATGACCTCAACCGCGTGGCCACCTCTGGCGCCCGAACTCGGCGCGCGACGCGCGACGGGCTATCAACCGCGAACGTTCTCCGACGAGTTGGAGGTCGCCGACAGCAGCATGCTCGCGTGGGCGGAAGGCGGCCTATGGTCGAACGTTGAAGACCTCGCTCGATGGCTAGCGTTTCAATTGGGTGCGTACGGGTCGTCAGCACTCGAGTCGCCGGTGCTTTCGTGCGCGACGCGCCGACTCATGCACAAGGCTCGCTACCTCGTCGACGACCGGTGGACGCGAGCGTGGGGGATCTCGTGGTACAGCGTGCGTCGCGACGACGGCATCTGGATTCAGCACTCGGGCGGTTGGGACGGATTCATCACCGACGTCTGCTTCGACCCCGTCGCCGGGGTAGGCGCCATCGCGTTGCTCAACGGCGTGGGCGACGCACCATCCTTGGCGATGGACCTCGGCACCATTGCTCGACGAGCGTTGGCCGCCGCGCCACCCACGATTACGCCGAGTGCGCCGACCCCCCGGGCGTATCGACCCTTGCTCGGCGTCTACGCGGACTCGGAGTACGGCTCGCTGGTTCAAGTCGAGTGGCGCGACGGCGCGCTCGTTGTGGTCGCGCCGACCAACCCGACGTATCAGATCACGCTGCTCGAGCGCGAAACGCCCGACACGTTCGTCGTGGCGCCGGGGGTGCGCCCGTCGGGTGAGGTCGTCACCTTCGAGCGACGCGCTGACGGTCGAGTGGTGGCGATGTTTCTCGCCGTGGCAACGTTCCGCCGGCTCGACGTTCTCGACTAATCGCTTGAGCCCCGAAGGCTGCGGCATCGGCGCTGACGCGCTCGAGGACTACGGGGCCCGCTGGTCGGGTGGGCGAGCCGTCAGCGGGCGCGAAGGTTGCGACGTTGCCTCGCGAACACCGCGGTTCGGCAGCAGCAGCGCGGGCACGAACACGATGGCCGAGGCGAAGAAGGACCACCAGAATGAGTGGGCGAAGGCCGCGGCAATCGTCTGAAGCTCGCTCGGCGTTGGACGCAGTCTGCCGGCTTGGATGAGCGCTCCGGTGGTCGGCAGCGTGCGCGTCACCCGCGTTTGCAGCACCACGGCGAATATCGCGACGCCGAGTGAACCGCCGACTTGGCGAAGGATGTTGGTCGCCGACGTGGCCTTGGGAACGTCGTCGTGGGTGAGGTTGCGGTACGACGAGGCGAAGGTGGGCATCATGGTGATGCCCATGCCGAGGCCCCGAATGAAGAGGGCGATGGCGAGCATCACGTAGTTAGAGCTCGCGTTCACCTGGGTGTAGGCGAAGGTGCCGATGGAGAGGACGACGACGCCCACGGGAACCACGTAGCGCGGACCGCGCTGATCGGCGAGAATGCCGCCCGGTCGCATGGAGATGGCAGCGCCGATCCCCTGGGGCGCCATCATGAGCCCGGCCACCCAGGCCGAGTCGCCGCGCGCGATTTGGTAGTACAGAGGCAGTAGGAACATCGTCCCGTAGAGGGCGCCACCGAGCAGGAAGATGCCGGTGGAGGCCAGCGCGAAGGTGCGATCTCGGAAGAGACGCAGATCAATGAGCGGCTCTGGCGCCGTCAGGGCCCGCGCGACGAAGCCCGCGATAAGGGCTACGCCGAGTCCGATGCTGTCCCAGACCGCGGCGCCGTGAAAACCGCCCTGCGTGCCGACCTCGGCCAGACCGTAGACGACGAGGGCGAGGCCGGGCGAGAGCAGCGCGAAACCGAGAAGGTCGAACCGCCGTGCTCCATCTGGCGCAGTCGGGGTGAGAAAGCGCTGGGCTAGTACGAGTGCGACGACGCCGATGGGCACGTTCACGAAAAATATCCAGCGCCACGTCGTGTTCGATACGATCAGCCCGCCGAGGACCGGGCCGAGTATGGGACCGAGTAGTTGGGGGACGCCGACGATCGCCATGACCTCAGACATTCGCTGTGGTCCGGCGGTGCGCGCCAGGATTGACTGGCCAACGGGTACGATCATCCCTCCCCCGACGCCCTGAATGACGCGAAAGACGATGAGGGCGGTGGCCGACCACGCGAGGCCGCTAAAGGCTGAGCCGAGAACGAAGAGTCCTAGCGAGATCTGGTAGACGGGTTTGGCGCCGAATCGGTGCACCGCCCATCCTGATACCGGGATCACGATGGCGAGGGCGAGCAGATAGCCGGTGGTCACCCACTGAATCGTCGCGATGCTGACTCGAAAGTCGTGACTGAGCGTGTGCAGCGCGACAGCCACGATGGTGGTGTCGAGAATCGACATGATCGTGCCCAGCACCACGACAACGCCCGTTCGAACGATCTGGGGTTCGAGACGGGTGGTCGATGACACGAAACTCCTCGCGCGAGACCGACGAGATGCTCCACGACGGCTACGGATCGTACGAGCAGAAAATTACCGCACGGCACGGCTCTGGACGCCGAACCCTCGACGGAGGTTGATCGCGCTTCAGACCTCGCGGCGAACGTGCCTCGTGCGTTGGCGCTGACGTCGCCACCGCGGTGGCGGCCACGTCATCACGATTGGCTCGATAGTGGACCTCGCGCACCATCGGCGAGGGTTGCGGCGTGGGGCCGCCAAACCACTCGCCAACGAGGTAAACCGCGACATCCCTCCTTGAACGCAGGCTTACCGGCACCACGCGGCACCGCGAGTGTCGCTCCAGCAGAACCCGTTCAGATACGTAGAACTGATCTGTCGTGGGACGCACCGCGCCGTCGGTTTGACCGTGTACGCGAGCGACGACGTCAGTAAACGGGTACCGGCGACCGGCAGCCGGTCCTTTACCCTGGTGGGCGAGGGGGGACTTGAACCCCCACATCCTTTCGGATACAGGCACCTGAAGCCTGCGCGTCTGCCTATTTCGCCACTCGCCCTGGGACCTGGTTACATTAGCCCACGGGACGGCCACGTCTCGCTGCGCCGACGTTTTCCCCGGTGCGACCGATACCATTGGAAGACTATGGTGCTGAAGTCTGTGGAAAACCGCCTGGAGCGGATCTTTGAACGGACGTTTTCACGTCCGTTCAAGGGCGGACTGCAACCTATCGAGATTGGGGCGCGCATTATTCGAGAGATCGATCTGACGCGCCAGCTGACTACGCAAGGTCCGATTTCGCCCAATGACGTGCACGTGTGGCTGAGCGTTGCGGACGCCGAGCGGTTCGACGGTTTCCAAAAGGCGCTCATCAGCGAGCTGGAAGAGACCGTTCGTCAACACGCGATCAACGAGGGCTACAACTTCGTCGGCCCCGTCTCGGTCGCCATCTACGTCGACGACGATCTACGAACGGGCGACGTGGCCGTGACGACCGAGTTCGTCGGTGGCGAGTCGCAGCCCCGCCTCATCGCCGACGACGGCCGAACGGCGACGATTGGTGACCAACCAGTCGTCATTGGGCGCAGTCCTGAGGTCACATTCGTGATCAACGACCCGAACGTCTCACGTCGCCACGCGGAGGTGTGGAAGACGAGCGAGGGCGTGGCGATCAGGGATTTACAGTCGACTAACGGGACCTACGTCAATGGGCATCGAGTCTCGGCGGTGTCACTGTCGCCCCGCGACGACGTCACGATCGGTCCGCTCCACCTACGGATCGAGTTGGCTTGAGTCTTCTCGCCGCGTCGTCGAGTTACGC
>JAKBCI010000036.1 GCA_021807965.1 Actinomycetes bacterium | reverse complement strand
TACTACACCCAGGCGATCAACAAGTCGGCACCGGATCCCGCGGCCGCGCGCCTGTGGGAAGAGTTCTTGTACTCGACCCAGGGTCAGAACATCTGGCTGCAGGGCATGGCGCGCCCCGTCGAGCTGGCGTACATGACGGCGCACCACCTGGCCAACGCCAAGGCGCTCGCGGCGCTGCCGCCGCTGCCTAAGGGTGCCGTCCAGTACCCGACCCAGGCGCAGATCACCAAGGCCGAGGCCGTCGTGGTCGCGAACTGGCCGACCGAGGTCACGTCGGGGCCATAGTCCCCAGCATGACTCCCGCGACGTCGACCGAACACTCGGGGGCCCCCGGCCCGAGCGCGCCAGCGCTCGGCGCCGGGGGCGACGTCGTCGCGTCGCGGTTGCGGGGCCTCGCGCGCGCGCTGCGCCCGGCCGCGGCCATGGCCCCGTTCTCGATCTACTCGTTCCTCGGCCTCGGCGTGCCGATCCTCGCGGTCATTTACTTCGCCTTTCACAGCGAGCAGGGCCGCCTGACCCTGGCGAACCTGCGATTGGTCACGCACGGCACGTACCTGCTCGGCTTTGAGAACAGCATCGTGCTCGCGTTGATCACGTCGATCATTCCCGGGGTCCTCGGCTTGAACCTCGCCTACGCGATCGCCACGTCGCGCAGCGGCTTTCTCAAGCGGCTCGTGGCGACGGCCTCGGGTGTGCTCGCCAACTTCGGCGGCATCAACCTCACCTTCATGTTCATCGCGACTCTCGGCTCAACGGGCATCCTGACGGGGTGGCTGAGCGCCATTCACCTGAATCCGTGGAACTTCGGCTTCAACCTCTACACGTTCTACGGCGTGGTCATCGTGTACATGTACTTCCAGGTTCCCCTCATGGTGCTGGTCATCACGCCGGCCCTCGGTGGACTGCGGCCGTCGTGGCGCGAGGCGGCTGAGAACATGGGCGCGTCGAGCTGGCGCTACTGGCGCCACGTGGGCATTCCGGTCCTGATGCCCTCGGTGCTCGGCGGCATGCTGCTGCTCTTCGGCAGCGGCTTCGCGGCCTACGCCACGGCGGAGACCTTGACGGCCGGAACGGTCACGTTGGCGCCGATACAGATCGGTTCGCTGTTGGCGGGCAATCAGCTCGCGGGTCAGGAGAACGTTGGCTACGCCGTCGGGCTCGGCATGTTCATCGTGCTCGCACTAACCATGATCCTCTACGGACTCGTACGACGCCGGGCGTCCAAGTGGCTTCGCTAGTTCCCGATATCGTCGTCGACGCCCTGCTGGATGGGGGCGAGCAGCCCACGAGACGTTGGCCGCGCCTGCGCGCGTGGCGACTGATCGTCTTGTTGATCGCGGGCGCGTACTTCCTCATTCCCATCTACGCGGGGCTGCGATTCTCGCTGGAGAACGACGCGGGACACCTCTCGCTCTACGCGGTGAAGGTGATCCCGTCGGAGCCGGGGTTCACCCAGGCCTTCTGGCTGTCGATGCGACTGGCGGTGGTGACGCTCGCGATCACGCTCGTGCTGATGGTGCCCACCTCGGTGTACGTGCACCTGAAGTTCCCGCGCTTGCGTCGGGTCATGGACTTCGTGACGGTACTGCCGATCGTGATACCCCCGATCGTGCTGATTCTCGGCGTCCTGCGGGCCGCCCCACTCTGGCTGCGCGCCTCGCCGTACCTCTTGAGCCTCGTCTACGTCATCTTGTCGATGCCCTTCGTGTACCGATCGCTCGACGCGGGGCTGAGCGCCCTCGATCTGAAGACGCTCGTCGAGGCGTCACGATCACTCGGCGGCAACTGGCTCAACACGTTGTGGCGCGTGGTCGTGCCGAACCTGCGTTCGGCGCTGCTGTCGGCGACCGTCTTGACGCTCGCGCTCGTGCTCGGGGAGTTCACCATGGCGAGCCTCGACCTGTGGACGACGCTGCCGGTGTGGATCTATCAGTTCCAACAGGTCGACGCGCACGTGTCGACGGCCGTCTCGATGGTGTCGCTTCTGGGCACGTGGCTCCTCATTACGTTCATCGTCTCGCTGGACCGATCACAATCTCGCCGTAATCGTAGAAAGACGAACAGCTAGTGACTGAACTGCACGACGCCGGACCAACGGTCTCGCCCACCAACCGTGCGGTCACGGGCGCGCGGGTCAACCTCGAAGGCCTGGTGCGCATCTATGGCACGACGCGCGCCCTCGACGGCTTCACGCTCTCGGTTGAACCCGGCGAGTTCGTGGCGCTTCTCGGACCATCGGGGTGCGGCAAGACGACGGCGCTGCGGGTGCTCGCCGGCTTCGAGCGCCTCGACCGCGGCCGGGTCACCGTTGACGGCGTCGACGTGGTCAAGGTCAGCGCGCAGCACCGAGACATGGGCATGGTATTTCAGAGCTACTCGTTGTTTCCGAACATGAACGCGCTGAACAACGTGGCCTTTGGTCTGCGGATGCGCCACCAGCGAGCGGCTCAACGTCGCCAGAAGGCCGGCGAGCTGCTGGAACTCGTCGGGCTCAGCGATCAGGCGGCGAAGTACCCCCACCAGATGTCGGGCGGCCAGCAACAGCGGGTGGCGCTGGCGCGCGCCCTCGCCATCGAACCGCGGGTCTTGTTGCTCGACGAACCGTTGTCGGCACTGGACGCCAAGGTGCGCGCCGAGCTGCGAGATCAGATTCGTCAATTGCAGCAACGTCTCGCGATCACCACCGTGTTTGTCACCCACGACCAAGAAGAGGCCCTGTCCTTGGCCGACCGGGTCTGCGTCATGTCCAACGGCCGCGCGGAGCAGACGGCTTCGCCCGCCGTGCTCTACTCACGGCCCACCACGCCCTTCGTGGCGGAATTCGTTGGCGTCTCGAGCCGGGTCCCCGTGACGCCGGTCGGCGGTGAGGTGGAGCTGTTCGGCCAGCGCTGTCGGGTGCGCAGCGGCAGCGTCGACGCCAACGCCGACGGCGTCGACGCCCTGTTGAGGCCCGAGGACCTCACCGTGACACCCGATCCGGGCTCCCTGCCCTTCGTCACGCACAAGAGCTTTCTTGGCGCGACGACGCGGCTCGTTGTGCAGGTGGACGGGGTCCCGATCCGCGTCGACTTGCGCAGCGACGTCGCCGCCGACATCGAGCTGGGCGCCCGCGTACGCCCCGAAGTCGTGGCTCGCGACGTGCTCGTGGCGCCCCGGGCGCCGCGACGCGAGTCGTCGCCCGACTGACCGGCCACGCCGGTTGCTCGCGGCCGACGTCGCGCGGTGGCGGGGCCAGCCGGGTAACTTTGGAATCTGATGGACTCCGAACCGCGCTCCGTGTTGCTCGAACTCGACCACGTGTCGGTGCACTTCGGCGGGCTGCGGGTGTTAGTCGACGTGTCGTTCTCGGTGTCGTCGGGCGAGGTCGTTGGCCTGATCGGGCCCAACGGTGCGGGCAAGACCACCGCCTTCAACGTCGCGTGCGGGTTCGTACGACCATCGACGGGTCACGTCCGCTACCCGGCCGCCGGCAAGAAGAACGTTCGCCCGAGCGAGCTCGCGAAAATCGGTGTCGCGAGAACGCTGCAGGGTATAGGGCTCTTTCCTCACTGCACGGTCCTCGAGAACGTTATGGCCGGCGGTCACCATCGACCCGGGGGTGACTTTGCCACGAGTCTGTTCGCCTTGCCACGGGGCGTTCGCGCCGAACGGGCGCTGCGCGCGGCGGCGATGGCCGCGCTCGAACGGCTCGGCGTCGCCAACGTGGCCGCGGCGCTGCCGAGCGCGATTCCCTACGGCGTGGCGAAGAAGGTCGCGGTGGCCCGGGCGCTGATGGCGCAGCCCCAGCTGCTGCTGCTCGACGAGCCGGCGTCGGGGCTCGATGAGTCCGAGCTGGGGGAGTTCGCGGCGTTGATACGCGAGCTGCGCTCGAGCATGGGCGTCCTGCTCGTCGAGCACGACATGGAGTTCGTCATGCCCCTGGTCGATCGGCTGGTCGTGCTCGACTTCGGCGAGGTGATCGCGACGGGCGTCCCCGAGGAAGTTCGTAACCACGGCGCCGTCATCGAGGCCTACCTCGGAGTCGACCAGTGATTCGCGTCGATGATGTGTCGGTCGCCTACGGCGCGGTCAACGCGCTGCGTGGCGTCTCCTTCGAGGCAGCGACCGGCGCGATTACGGCGGTGCTCGGCGCGAACGGCGCCGGCAAGACGACCCTGTTGCGCACCATCAGCGGGCTGGTCGCGCCCCGATCGGGCAGCGTCTGGATGAACGAGGCGCGCCTTACGGGCCAGCGGACCGAGGACATCGTGCGCGCCGGGGTCGGCCACGTGCCCGAAGGACGCGGCGTCATCGCCGAGTTCACGGTGGAGGAGAACCTTCGCCTCGGCGCCATGATCACCTCGAGGCCCTTACGAGAAGCGCTCGCCCAGCAGTACGAGTGGTTCCCCGTGCTCGGGGAGCGACGCAAGCAGGCGGCGGCGACGCTCTCGGGCGGTGAGCGCCAGATGCTCGCGATGGCGAGGGCGCTGATCGCGGGGCCCTCAGTGCTCTTGCTCGACGAGCCGTCACTCGGCCTCGCGCCGCTCGTGACGGCGCAGCTGATGCGCACCGTCGCGGACCTCTGCGCGTCAACCGGCCTCACCGTCATTCTCGTCGAGCAAAACGCCCGATCGGCCCTGCGCATCGCCGAACGGGCAGTGGTGCTCTACCTCGGACGCATCGTCGCCGACGACGAGGCCGCCGCGGTCGGGCGCGATGACCAACTGCGCCAGTACTACCTCGGAATGGTGGAGTGATGTCGGCCCTATTGACCTCGCGCAACGTGGCCGACGTCTTGAGCGGCATGACGAACGGCGTGATTTATAGTCTCGTCGCCCTGAGCCTCGTGCTCGTGTGGCGCTCGACGCGCATACTCAACTTCGCCCAGGGAGCGATGGCGATGATGGCGACCTACATCGGCTTCGCGCTGCTCGCACCGTCGACGAACTACTGGGTCTCGATGGCCGTAGCCATTGTCGCGGGGATGGCGATTGGCGGCGCTACCGAACGGGTGATCGTTCGCGCCCTCTACGGCAAGCCCGAGATAAACCCGGTCGTCGCCATGGTTGGCTTCCTGCTCGTGCTCGAGTCGGTGGCCGCCGCGATCTGGTCGACGTCGTCGCGCGGGCTGCCGACCCCGTTCTCCATGGTCGACTGGCAGCTGAACCACAAGCCCGTGGCCATGTCGCCGTTCGCCCTCTACGAGATCATCACCGCAGTTGCGGTGATGACGGTGATCGCGGTGCTGTTCGAATACACGAAACTCGGCCTGCGGCTTCGCGCGGCCGCGATTGCGCCGGAGGTCTCGCGGCTACTGGGCGTTCGCGTCGGGCGAATGCTCACCCTGGGCTGGATGCTCTCGAGTGGGGTCGGCGCGATCACCGCGGTGCTCGTCGCGTCGAACTACTTCACCGGTCTCACCCCCACCGCGATGGACGGGGTCTTCGCCTTCGGCTTCATCGCCGCCGCGATCGGCGGACTCGACAGCCCGGTTGGTGCCCTGGTATCGGGCGTCGCGATGGGCGTGATCTTGCAGTTCGTCGGTGACTACCTGAACTCCAACGCGATCATCCTGGTGGCGCTGGGCATGCTGGTCGTCTCCTTGATGGTGCGGCCGAACGGGGTCTTCACCGCCGCGCGGCAGCGGCGCGTGTAATGGGACCGGTCCAGGCCACCCAGCGATTTGTCGCGACGACGGTGCTCTGCGTCGTGGTCATTCTCGCCTCGTGGTTCGGCGTCGCGACGCCGCGCGTCGCGCTCGCCCTCGTCGTCGTCGTTGACGTCTTCGTCATCAGCGTGTCACTGCTGACGTCGCGCAGCTTTCGTCGGGATCACCCCGTGGCGACGCGGGCCGTGCTGAGTCTCGTCACCGTCGACGTGCTCGTCGCCGCATCAGGATTCTTCTCGGCGACGGTTAACTCCAACCTCGCCATCGGCGCGGCGATGTCGATCGTGTTGCTCGGGTTGTCATTTCTCACTGGATCGTCGGGCCAGATCTCGATCGGGAACGGCGCCTTCATGGGGGTCGGTGCCTTCACCGTGGCCATATGGGCGAACCACCACGCGACCACCCCGATCGCGATGGTGCTCGTACTCGCGGTCGTCGCGGGCGGGCTCGTGGGGCTGCTGCTGGGGCTGCCGGCAACGCGGCTGCGCGGGCCGTACCTCGCGGGCATGACGCTCGCGTTCGCCGTCGCGTTCGGCGCGATCTTGAACCTCTTTGGCTCGTGGACCGGCGGGGACTCGGGGCTGCAACTTCCCTACGCCGTCAACGCGCCGCGTTGGCTGTTCCACTTCTACTCGTCCGCGACGTCGTCACTCACGGTCAACAGCGTGTGGCTCGCCGACGTCGCGATCGTGACGACCGGTGTCGCGTTGTTCTTCATGGCCAACCTCTTCGCGAGCCGCACCGGTCGGGCCATGCGGCTCGTGCGCGACAACGACGTCGCCGCCGAGCTCGTGGGCATCTCACTGCCCCGCGCCCGCGTCATCGCCTTCATTGTCTCGGCGGCGTACGCCGCGCTGGGGGGCGGGCTGTGGACGATTATCAACAACGCCGTCACGCCGTCCACCTACGGCTTCGCCCTCTCGATCACGATCCTGTCGCTGGTCGTCATCGGCGGCATCGGTACGATTCCGGGCGCGATCATCGGCGGGGTGATCTACGCCTTCTCGGCCAACGTGATCGCGTGGATCACGGCGCACACGGGCCTCAATCCCCAAGGCAACGTCGCGAGCCAGCTGAACGGCATCATCTTCGGCGTCCTGCTCGTCGTGACCATCCTCTTTGCCCCGACGGGCATTGCCGGCGTCGTTCGCCGATGGGCGGCGCGGCGACCGAGGTGACTTGCTTATGATTTGCGGGCGGTCTAGGTTCATCGCAGACGCTTACGCATCAGTAACCGTCCTGTGACCATCGTCGTCGATGGAGGGGGAGAGACCATGGAGGTACGACGTATCCGTCGCGCGGCAGTGAGTGCATCGGCACTGGCGTTGACGTTGGGCATGGTAAGCATCGGGACGTCGATCGGTTCGGCCGGCGCCGCGAAGAACGTCAAGACGCCCGGCGTGACCGCCAAGCAGGTCACCATCGGGGCCACCGTTCCCCTGACCGGCATCGCGTCCCAGGGCTATAGCGAAGTCGCCAAGGCCGCGAACGCGGTCTTCACCTGGGTGAACCAGCACGGTGGGATCAACGGACGCACCATCAAGTACGTCTTGAAGGACGACTGCTACGGCACGCCCGGCTTTGGCTGCACTGGCAACCCCAACACGGTGGCCCAGACCAAGGCGCTCTTGTCGATACCGGTCTTCGCGACCGTCGGCTCGCTTGGTACGCCGACGCAGGACTCGGTGCGTGCGCTGCTGAAGGCCAACGGTGTGCCTCAGCTCTTCGTAAACTCGGGCTCCAAAGACTGGAACAACCCGAAGGTCTACCCGGGCCTGTTCGGCTGGCAGACGAGCTACACGGTGGAGAGCAAGATTCTTGGCCAGTACATCAACGCTCACTTCGCCGGACAGAAGGTCTGCTTCTTGGGTCAGAACGACGACTTCGGCAAGGACGGCTTGCTCGGACTCAACTACGTAGGGGTGAACCCCGTTGACTCCGTGATGTACGACGTGGCCAGCCTGGTCGTGGGCGGCGCCGGTTACTTCACGCCGTTCATCTCGAAGTTCCAGGCCGACGGCTGCAAGGTGGTCTATCTCGACACCATTCCCGGGGCGACCGACGCGGCGCTCGGCAATGCGCTCGCGCTCGGCTACTCGCCCCAGTGGGTTATATCGAGCGTCGGAGCTGACCCGGTGACGGTCGACGCCGCCTTCGCGGGCAAGCCGTTCCCGGACCCTGAGATCGGCGCGATCTCCTTTAGTTACCTGCCGGCGACTAACGACACCAGCGTGTGGAACGGATGGATGCGCACGGTGCTAGCCAACGACAAGGCTGACTTTCCGAACTTCACGTCGACGACGCCGCTCGATGGCAACATGGCCTACGGCATTGGCTGGGGCGTTGCCTTCGTCGAGGCACTAAAGGCCGCTGGGCGCAACTTCACGCGCGCGAGTTTCTTGAAGACGCTGACGACGACCACCTTCCAGACGCCGGCTCTCGTGCCGTTGCGCTACAGCGCGACCAACCACCAAGGGCTGAGTGGGGGCTACATCGTGAAGGTCAAGAGCGCATCGGCCACGGCGGTACTCGACAAGACGGTCTACACGACGGGTTCGAACAAGGCGAGTCCACTCGTGATCACGACCAAGCTCAGTACCTCGATTCCCCTCTGGCTGCAGTAACACGCGTAGTCGCAGTAATGCCCCGGCCCTCGCGCCGGGGCATTACTGCGTTGCGGCGCGGTGGCGACGGCGGGCGAGACTTCCCGTGGCCCGCACGCCGGTCTCGCTGGCTGTGCAGAAGGTGCGCCTATGTCGTGGATAACTGGTGTCGTGATGAGACGGTCCGGTGGATAACTGCGAAGTTTCGTGGGTATAAGTTCTCGATTTCACCCCGACGGACTCAGAACCCTTCCGCTGTCCCCCCCGGTCTGGCACAGTGACCGGTGTAGTTCACGGAGTACCGGTCGACGTTCGGCGGAACCGCGAGGGGAAGTCGACGGAGGGGCGAGGGACCTCGAAAGAGGGACGGAGCCACTCACCGGGCGACGGGGTTCGGCCCGTCGTTCGCACGACGAATGCCGTGAGCACCGCCGTCACACGGTGGCCCGTCCGACACGGGTCAGCGCGAGGCGTGCCTTCGGGGACCCCGAGGGGCTGGCGGGCTTGCCCACTGGTCACTCGGGGTCTTCGGCTTTCTAGACGAGCGGTGGCGAGCTGAGACGCACCAGCGGGCCGTGGTGGTGGTGCGACGGGCAGGCTGGTCGTGCTTTTACCGCGCGTCACGTCTCCTACGACGAGGTGGTCGTGGGCGCGGGTCGAAGTTGGCCTGATGCGCGACAGCGAAGCGTCAACCCCGTCATCGCCTGAGGTCGCAGCGAACCGGCGCGTAACGCAAATGCCTACTGCGTTACCAGGTGAAATAGGTAAGTCAAACTGAGCGCAACCAGCAGTGTACGAAAGTTGCTGCGATGGGGTGTCGTGACTCAGTGGCGATCAACGAGGTGGTTGCCGTGAGCACCGACCGGCTGGCTGATACTCGGCTCGTTCGTGGCGACGCCGGTGGCGTCGTCAGCAGCGAGGCGGGCCGCGCGTAAGACGGTGATTATCCAGGTTTTCGGCGCGTGCGTCGGTACGAGTACAACGCTCGCGTCCGTCAACGGTGTCGTTTCGATAGTCATTGCGGGCCAGGGGCCTTCGAGCAGCACTGGCGGGACGGGAGTCAGTTGCACCACTCACGTTAGCGGGAAGGTCAAGTTCACTGACTTGTCAAATCCGACGTTCATCGATGGGATTCTGCCTGGCTTCAACGACGTCGGCGACACGCCCGTAACCAATGGCGTATTCGCGCTACCCGTGGTCACCGGCGGCTTCAAGTGACGCTTACCACTACGTTGACTCCGGAAGGGGTGGCGATCGTGCCGGGCCTGGGTGGCGCTAGTGGCGTCGCTAGTTGGAGCGTCAACTGCTGGTTTACGTTTCCACCACTGAGTATCAGTTGCGCTATCAACCTCGGATTCACGACTCGCGCAGCGGGAACCTCTGGCGGCTCCTGCACCGGCAACGCGGCAACGCTGACTCCAGTCGATGGCCGTGTCCACGCGATCATCGAGGGCAACGGAGTGCCGATCGGTGGCACCGGGTCGCTAGCCAGCTGTGCGATCGCCGTCGAGGGGCTGGAGCACAGTCACGATCCGCGTGGGGTGGTTGCCGGGAGTAACGACGGTACCGAACGGCTCATTCACGGTGCCCGTGGTCACTGGTGATTTTGCGGGTGCGCTCAGCGGCACGTTGGCCCCGTACGGCGCGACGAGTACTGCCGCACGTGGTGTGGCCAGCTGAGTATTGACTGCGACTGGCGTTAACCGCCGTTGACGTTCCGCTGCCAGTTTTACGTCGCATTGTTGCAGACGGGTCGTCGCGCAGCAGCTCATGTCGGGACTTCGCCGCGAAAGGGTCCGGTCGTAGAGTCGCGCCGGGGCATTACTGCGTTGCGGCGCGGTGGCGACGGCGGGCGAGACTTCCCGTGGCCCGCACGCCGGTCTCGCTGGCTGTGCAGAAGGTGCGCCTATGTCGTGGATAACTGGTGTCGTGATG
>JAKBCI010000035.1 GCA_021807965.1 Actinomycetes bacterium | reverse complement strand
TCACGATCACTGACGCAAAGTCGACGGGCGAACTTGGCTACGTTCTGGCGAGGGACCAGTGGGGACATGGCTACGCGACCGAAGTAGCTCGTCGACTCATCGTCTTCGGGTTCGACGAGCTGGGACTACGCCGGATAACGGCGACGTGTCATCCAGATAACTTCGCTTCGGCACGAGTCTTGGAGAAGGCGGGAATGCGCATCGAAAGGACCATACGAGATCACCTCCGAGTTCGTGGAGGGTGGCGAGACTCGCGAGTCTTCGCCATCGTGGCTGGCGACGAAGCTGCTGTCCACTCGGACTGAAGAGCTCCCCCGCGTCAACTCAACGGGGTTGTCCGTTTCGGTACCGCAAGACCTTCGAGTTCAGCACAGCGCCCGAAGGAGCTCGCTGATGGAAGCGACGTGCAGCCACCCGGTAGCCGCGGCGACGGTGTTCTCAAAGCAGCGCGCTAGTCGGCGACGGCGCACGAGATGGCCGTGGGCCACCTCGACCCGCCAGGCGTGACGGATGGGGCGAAAGATCTTGGCCCCGTGCTCGTTGCGCGGCGGGTCGTCCCACCCAACGCGGCGAACCTCGTAGTTGAACTTCGCCGACATTTTCGTGGCAGCCGACACCGCACTACCGCGGTCGACGAGCACGAGTTCCAGCCGTCCGTCAGCGCCGGCTCGAGCGAGGTCATCGAGTATCCGTTCGACGGCGCTGGCCTCGGATGTCGAGGCGGGGACGACTCGCACGCCGAGCGGCAGACCCGTCACGTCCACGCAGACCATGCCCTTGGCACCGTTGGTTCGACCATAGGGACCGCCCTGGTCGTGGAAGGTGGCGCCACCGTTCGAGGCACCGCGTGCGAGGTGGGTGTCGATGACCACCATCGAGGGTCGCGGGTCCTTTCGACCTAGAGCGACGCGCGACGAGGCGTGCAGCGAAGAGAGGACCCGTGGCCACGTTCCGTTCCTCGACCACCGACGAAATTGCGACCAAACCCGGGTCCACGGACCGAACTCCCCTGGCAGGAACCGCCACTGGCACCCGGTGTGCGAGATGTAGAACATCGCGTCCACGACGTGGCGCAGGTCGTCTCCGTGCCTCGGTCCTCGTTTGGAGGGAACCACGAACAGGGGTTCCAGTATCTTCCACTGTTCATCGGTCAGGTCACTTGAGTAGGCCACGACGTGATGGTGACGGTCGTGGCTCCTGGCGCACACGCCAAACAGAACACAGCCTCTAAGCCAGCGGCGACGACGTGACGCGACGCCACCAGGCGTCGGGGTCGTGCAGTTCGTCGGCGCTCGGCAGCCCGTCGACGCGCAGCAGCGCGTCAAAGACGCGCAGACCGTGGGCGTCGCGCAGGTGCTCGACAAAGGCGTGGGCCTCATCGTGGTGCGGGCCCTGGGTGGCGATGCCGAAGAGTGCTGCGGCCGCGTCTTCGCCTCGCGCGTCGCTTCGCCGGTGACGCCGGTAGGCCTCGACCAGCTGGGGTCGAGGTCCGAGCATCGCGGTCGTGATCTCGTGCGCGGCAACCTCGAAGAACGCGAGCAGAGCCCCGGTTGCGGCGTTGATCGCCCGCGTGGCGTCGGTCTCCTCAGGCAGCTCGATATCGTCGAGCAGTCGGTCGGGGTCTTGCAGGAAGGTGCTGAGGTCGCCCTCGCCGAGCATCGACTGGAGTCGTCCTAGCAAGTCGCCCTGGACCGATGCGGCTTCGTGGATGGAGTCGAGCAGTAGCGCGCGCAGCGCATCGCCCGTCCCCTGGCGCGTCAGCACGAGCGACGCCACGAACTCCTGGGCGAGCGCGAAGACGTAGACCTCGTCACGCTCGAGCGACCACGCCTCGGCAAAGGACTTCAAATTGTTCACGACGAGCAGTCGCTGAGCGTCGTGACGAGGTAGGGCAAGCACCGCGAGCGACCAGGCACGCTCAGAGAAGTGTCCGGCTACCGAGCCCAGCTGGAAGCCGGTGAAGAGCGGACCAACGCTCGCCGCTAACTGGGCGATCATCGGGTTCATCTCATCGAGCTCGTTCGACGGCGCGGCCGCGCTCGCGATGGCCAGCGTCGGCTCGATGAGGGGGCGCCACTGCGTGAGGGCGGCGAGGGTCAGCGCGGTGCGGTTGACGGCGGTCACCGCATCACCGCCCGAAACGCCGAAGAGGGCGTCCACGCGACGACCGACGAGGGGGGCGAGCTCTTCGAGCCGCTGACGCTCGATGGGTTCGGGGTTCGGGTCGCCGTCGGCGCCGCGGGCGATTGACAGGGCGAGCTGGGTGGCGGTGTCGAACCACGCGTTCGGCCCCTGCTGGCCCAGCAGCTTGAAGAGGTCACCGAACATGCCGTTGAAGGGGTTGTCACTCACGGTTCCAACTTACGGGCACGGATCACAGGGCGCACGCGAGGGGCACAACCTCGAGGTAGGTGTGCGTACCGCGCAGCACGGTCACGCGCGCGTTGGTTCCCGCCGGGGTGAGGTAGAGCACGGTGAGCAGCGTCGACCAGGAGTCGATGTCGTGATGGTTGACGTCGGTGACGATGTCACCGCGCTGCAGGTGGCCGCGAGACTGGCTAGTCAGGGGAACGTTGGTGATCAGCGCCCCGCCTCCCTGGGCACTGCGTCCCGCCACGTTCAAGCTGGCGTGGCAGCCGTGTCCAGTCGCAACTATCGTCGCGACGCGCGCGACGAACTGCGCCGAGAACCATAGGTCGTCGGTCGCCAGGACGGCGACGACGTGTCCGGCGTGGTCGATCGCCACGGCGCCGGGCACGCCGTTGAGGTTCTGGTCCGACGCGGTCGCGAGGTAGCTGATCACCCCGTTGGCCCGTAGCGTCGGGTCGCCGAGCGACGTATTGGACCACGTGAAGCGCGGCCGCGTCGTCGGCCCCGTAATCATCGGCGACAGGGCCACGACCGCGGCGTTCGCGGGCAGTGCGCCGAGCACGAGGGCCCGTACGGGACGACCCAGGCGTACGATCGAGAAGCCCATCGCGGTGTCTCGGCCCACCCAGCTCACCGGGAACGTCGGGTGCCCGGGGACCCACCCGGTCAGCAGCGCCGTTTCGGGGATCGCGGCCGTCGTCACCGCCAGGTCGTGCGGGAGTGCCATCGCGGCGACGGTCGCGACGTGTCCGGGGGTCGTGATCGTGAGATCGACCGTTCGCGCGGCGGCCGTCTGTGCGACCGCCGGCAGGTCGGCCACTGAGTAGGTGACGTTGGAAGTCATCGGCTCGGGCGTCGGTATCGAGTCCGTCGAGGTCGCTAGCGCGGCCGCCGCGATCGCGACCCCAATGACGAGTACGACGCCGGCCAGCCGTGCGCCGCGCGCGCCGACGGGCGCAGCCGGGTGGTTCGGCAACTGGCCAAAATCCGGCAGTTCACTGGGGTGCAGCCACGCGCGCGCGTCGGGTGGCGGTGGTGCCGCGTGGCCGCGGACGAACCAGCGCCACCTCCGTCTGTCTGCTCCGTCCACGCTGGTCCAGGCTAGTGACCGGCCGAGGCGCGGTAGTGGTCGCTCTACTATCGATCCAATGACAACGGACGTCGCGATGGATATCGGCACGTCGATGAGCCGCGTCGCGACCTCCGACGACGGCATCGTCTTTAATGAACCGACGATCGTCGCGATCGACACGCGCTCGGGCGAAGTGGTCGAGGTCGGCTACGGCGCGCTCGATCTCGTCGCGCGGACCGGACGTCACGTGGTCGCCTTTCGGCCACTCGCCCAGGGCGCCACGGTGGACTTCGACGTGACCGCCCGTTTGGTGTCGGGGCTCTTCGACCGCGTTGGCGTCTCTCGGCTGAGCCGGGCTCGCGTTGTCATGAGTGTGCCGTCCCTCGCGACCGCGATCGAGCGGCGCGCCTTACGACAAGCCGCCATTCAGGCCGGTGCTCGCGAGGTCAGCCTCATCGAGGCACCGCTCGCCGCCGCCATCGGACTCGGCCTGCCGGTCCAGGACCCCGTGGGATCCGCAGTGACCGTGCTGGGCGGTGGCGCCTCAGAGGCCACCCTGCTCTCGCTCGGCGGCATCGTCACGAGCGCCACGCGCCGTCAGGGCGGCGTGGACGTGGACCGGGCCATCGCGTCGCTCGTACGCCACCGATACGGCGTCGTCATCGCGCCGTCGGTCCTCGAACACTTGAAGATTGTCCTCGGCTCGGCGCTCGGGCGCACGCGCGGCCACTCGGAGTCGGTGCGGGCTCGCACAATCGAGGCGGGCGACCCCGTGGACGTGGTCGTGGACGCCGATCTGGTGAACGCCGCGCTGCGCGACGTGGCCCACGGCGTCGTCGCCATGGTCCAAGATTCGCTCGCCGGCGCACCACCGGACCTCTCCCAGGACGTGAGTGCCCGAGGGCTAACCCTGGTGGGTGGTCACGCCCGACTCGCCGACTTCGCCGAACTGATCGGCTCACGCACGGGCGTCGAGGTTCACGTGGCCGACGCGCCCGACCTGGTGATCATCGAGGGACTGCGCCTCTGCCTGGACGAGATGTCGTCGCTGCACGCCCTCTTTCGCAACGCCGATCGTTAGGGGGTTTCAGCGTCCAGTTGAGCGACGGCCGCTCGGGTCTGCCAGTCGTGGTCGTCGCGAGCTCGCGCGAGGGCCGCGTCGACGTGGGATCCTTCGAAGTTCGCGAGCGCTACGACGGCCCGGCGCCGAACGGCCGGTTTGTCGTCGAGGGCGCCGATCACGACGTCGACCGCGCGGTCGTCGCCGAGTACGCCGAGCGCCGCTACCGCCGCTTCTCGACACCGCGCATCCTCGTGGTCGCGGGCGACGCGCATCAGGTGGGTCAGGGCGGGCCCGTATCGTCGCTCGCCGAGCGCGAAGACGGCGTGCTCGGCGACGAGCGGATCATCGTCGCCGAGCAGGCCGACGGCGGCCGCGAGCGCGGCATCGTCGCCGCGGCCGTCGGCGATGGCGACGAGCGCCTCGCGACGCACCGACGCGTCGACGTCGGCGAGCAGAGCGAGCCAATCTAGTCCGGGCAGCTCGCGCCGCGTCGCGGCGCGCAGGGCCAGGACGCGTTCGCGGGGGTCGTTCGCGGTCAGGCTCACGAGGGCGAGGCGCGCGCTGGCGTCGTCGTCGGCGAAGCTGGCGCGCACCAACGCCGTACGTCGCTCCGGTAGCGTGTCGTCATCACGGTGCACGAACCCATTCCACCACCTCGGCGTCGTCGACGTCGCGCCGCCGAGCTGCTGGTCGCGCTCGTGGTCGTGTTCGGCGTGATCGTGGGACTTCAGGCGTGGAACGTGCCGTACTACGCCATGACGCCCGGTGACGCGACGGCGGTCGGCCCGCTGATCAGCGTCCGTGGACTGGCCACCGACCCCCATCACGACACCATCTTGCTCACCGACGTCTACCTTCAGAGTTTGACGGCCTGGCAGTGGCTGACGATGCACCTGCAGTCCCACGTCCAGTTCCTCAGCGCTGACCAGCTCGTCGATCCCGGCGTACCGGCCGACGAACTCGGCGCCCAGGGTTTCCTCGAGATGTACGACTCGAAGCAGGCGGCCGAGGTGGCGGCGCTGCGCACCCTCGGCTGGCGGGTGCCCGCGCGTCCCGATGGCGCCGTCGTCACCGCCGTCGTCGCGCCGTCGCCGGCGCGCCGAGCCGGCCTGCACGTCGCGGACCGCGTCACCGCCGTCGACGGTCGACGCACGACGAGCGTTTGCGCGGTCGTGGCCGCGGTCCACAACCTCGCGCCAGGAACGGCGGTGCAGCTGCGCGTGCAGCGCGCGCGCATCGATGCGCAGGGCGTCATCACGTGGGGTGCCGCCACGTCCATCACGCTCACGGCGGCGCCGCCGTCGCCGACCGGTCCATCGGGTTGCCCGGGAGTGCGCGGCGACGCGAGATCCGAACTCGGCATCGGTCTAGAAGACGGGGTCCACTACGCGCTGCCGGGGCGCATCGCCATCAAGACCAACTACATCGGTGGCCCGTCAGCCGGGCTGGCGATGACGCTGTCGCTCATCGACAAGCTCAGCCGAGGCTCGCTCACCGGTCACGCCATTGTGGCCGCGACCGGCACGATGAGCCCGAACGGCCAGGTGGGCGACGTGGGCGGCGTCGCCGAGAAGACGGTGGCCGTCCAACGCGCCGGCGCCACGATCTTCTTGGTGCCAACGGTCGAGGTGGCGACGGCCCGCGCCGCCGCACAGCCCGGTCTGCGGGTCCTGGGCGTCAACACCCTGGCCCAGGCGCTCGCCGACTTGCGACGGCTCGGTGGCGCCGCGCCGGTGGCGCTGAGCGCACCAGCGGGCCGGTAAGACGGTTCTCGACCACGCCACGTCGTAGTCTTTGAGGAATGGACGAACGCCGTATCCTCTCGACCACCCGTCAGTCGTCGACGGAGATCACGAGGGTGAATTTTTCGACGATCCGCAAGGGTGGACTGGACCCCCAAGAGGTTCGCCTGCACCTCGAAGCCGTAGCCCGCGAGATGGGCCACCTCGAGCACAAGATCCGTGAGCTCCAAGACCAGTTGGCCGAGGCGTTGCGTCGCGCGGCGAACCCGACTTTCGACGAGGCGACGCTGGCCGCCGCGCTCGGCACCCAGAGTGCCGCCATTCTCCGCACGGCCCACGAAGAGGCTGGTCGGGTCACCGCCGAGGCACAAGAGCGCAGCGCGCAGCTCTTCGCCGAAGCGCAGCACCGCGGTGCCGAACACCTCATCGAGGCCCAGGAGCGCGCCGCGGCGGTCATCAGCGACGCCGAAGCCTCGGCCGCCGCCATCGATCACGACGCCCGCTTGGCGGCCGAGCGTTTGATCGACGCGGCCAAGGCGAACGGCGGCGCGCTCGTCGACCGGGCCCGTGAGCAGGGACGAGCCATCGTCGAGCAGGCGAACGAGGCGCGAAAGACCGTCCTCAACGATCTCGCGGTGCGGCGCAAGGCCCTGCACCTGCAGATCGAGCAGCTTCGCGTCGCGCGCGACGCGCTCAGCACGCACGTGAGCGCCGTACGCGATCAGGTTGAGTCCATGCTCGCCAACCTGTACGCGAGCGACGACGCCGCGCGCGCCGCCGCCCTCGAGGCGCTGCGGCTGCGTCCGCCGACGCCCGAGCCAACCGAGGACGAGTTGCTCGCCGGCACGCCGCTTCGCGAGGTGCCCGAGGTCGCATCGGTCGCCGAGCCCGTCGCCGAGCCCGCGGTCGCCACGTCACCGCCCACGCCCGCATCGTCACCCGAGCGACGGGCGCCAGCGCCTGAGCGAGCACCGGCGGATCCGACGGACGAACCATCGGGAACCGACGTCGTGAACGAGATCTTCGCGAGGTTGCGCAAGGCGACCCTTGACGAGCGCGGCGCAACAGCGCCGCCCCCGCCGCGGCGAGCCGCGGCGAAGCCCGCGACGCCGGCCGGCGAACTCTTTCACCGCCGTGACGAGGCCCTGGATGAGTCACTGGTCGTCCTGACGCGCAAGGTCAAGCGGGCGCTCCAGGACGATCAGAACGTCATGCTCGAGCGACTACGCAGCGTGAAGGGACTGATCACGACCGAGCTCGAAGACGAGCACGCGCAGCGTGCTCGCTACGCCGACGCCGCCTTTGACGCCTTGGCCGACGCCGCGGCCGCGGGGGCGCAGTTCGCCTTTGACGAGTCCGGCGCCAACGGTGCCGCGGTCAATCGCCAGGCGCTCCAAGACGTCTCGGCTGACCTGGCGGTCACCATCGTGTTGGCGCTTCGTCGTCGCATCCTCGCCGACGGCAGTGGCGACGCTCACGAGCGCGTCAACACCGCGTACAAGGAGTGGCGCGGCGCTCGCGTTGAGCGACTCTGCACCGACGCGGCGCGTCGCGCGTTCCACCTCGGGGTTCTCGCCGCGTCGACGGGACGCATGGTCCGATTCGTCCCCTCGCCCCACGATCCGCCGTGCGACGCCTGTGCGCTCGACGCCGCGGCGGGCGAGCGGCTGGCCGGCCAGCGCTTTCCGAGTGGCTCGGCGCACCCGCCGCTGCACGCCGGCTGCGCCTGTGCAGTTATCCCGGTGTGAAAACGGCCTAGGCTCGCTCCGTGCGTAGCCCCACAGACGTTCCGTCGCGCCCTCGGCGACTCGGTCGCTTCTCGCGTCGATTCTGGATCGGACTGCTGATCGTGGTAATCCTCGTCGGCTTTCTCTCGCTGCACAGTCTGGCGGTGTTGTGGACGGATCAGATGTGGTTCTCCTCCGTCGGGCTGGGGCAGGTCTTTTCGACCCTGTTCTTGGTCAAGGTTGGTCTCGCCGTGGTCTTTGGCGTGGTGTTCTTCGCCCTGATGTGGGGAAACCTCTTGCTGACCGACCGCTTCGGCGCGCGCGACCTCACCTTTGAGCCCGAAGACGAAGTGGTGCGGCGCTTCCAGAACGCGGTGCGGCCGCGGGCCATGCGAATCTACGCGCTGGTGGCTGCGGTGATGGCGGTGATCGCCGGACTCAACGCGACGGGTGAGTGGCAGAAGTACCTACTTTTCGCGCACCGCCAGTCCTTCCACGTGGCTGATCCGCTCTTCCACAAGGACATCGGTTTCTACGTCTTCACCCTGCCCTTCGTGTCCTACATCGTGACCTGGCTGCTCGTCGTCTTGGTCGTCGTCTTCGTGGTGACGTCGGTCTTTCACTACCTCAACGGGGGCATTCGCGCCGTGCGCGTGTCGCCGCGGGTGTCGCCGCGGGTGAAGGCCCACCTCTCGGTGATCGGGGCGGGCATCGCGCTAATGAAGGCCGCGGGCTACGTGATCGCCAAGTGGGAGCTCGTCATCTCCACGAACGGCTACGTCGGGGGAGCGGGCTACACGGACGTGCACGCGCGGATTCCCGCCCTGACCATCTTGTTCTATCTCTCGCTCGCCGCAACCGTGATCCTGCTCGCCAACGTTCGTTCACGAGGCTGGTCGCTACCCGTCGTGGCGGTCGGCCTCTGGATGTTCGTCGCCCTGGTGATCGGCGTTCTCTACCCGACGATCTTGCAGGCCGTCAAGGTCAGTCCGGCCCAAGGCTCGCTCGAGGGTCCCTACATCCAGCGCAATATCGAGGCGACGAGAGCCGCCTACGGCCTCACTAACGTGACGTACAGTTCGTTCGCCGGCTCGACCACCATCGACGCGAAGCAGGTGGCGGCGGCCACGCCGACCTTGGACAACATTCGACTGTGGGACCCGGCTCCCAATATCGCACTCGCGACGGTTCGTAAGCGCCAGTCCATCCGGTCGTACTACACGTTTGCGTCGCTCGCGGTGGATCGGTACTACATCCACGGCAAGTTGACCCCGGTGCTGATCGGCGCTCGCCAGCTCAACCCATCGAATCTGCCGTCGCCGAGCTGGGTCAATCAGCACCTGCAGTACACCCACGGCATCGGCGCCGCGGTGGTGATCGCCAACTCGGTCGACTACTCGACGGGCAACCCGGTCCTAGCGGTCGCGAACGTTCCGCCAACGTCGACGGCGGGCATGCCGGTACTGACCAAACCCGACATCTACTTCGGAATCAACGACCCGGGCTGGGTGGTCGCGAACACGAAGCAGCCCGAAGTCGACTACCAGGTCCTGTCGGGCAAGAACGCCGGTCAGCCCGTCGAGTCGCACTACGCCAGCACCGGCGGGGTCGCCGTGGGCGGACTGTTGCGCCGGGCCGCGCTCGCGCTGCGACTGGGCGACTTCAATTTTCTCATCTCCAACCAGATCACGTCCAAGAGCCGGGTCCTCTTCGTGCGCGACGTCCAGCAGATGGCGCAAAAGGCCGCGCCGTTCCTCTCGTTTGACTCTCATCCCTACGCGGTCATCGCCGACGGATCGGTGCAGTTCGTTCTCGACGGTTACACGACCACCGACCAGTACCCCTACAGCCAGAACGCCTCGAGCCTCAACGTGAACGCCGGCGGGCTGCCCTACAGCTTCAACTACGTGCGCAACTCGGTGAAGGTCGTGATCAACGCCTACACCGGCTCGATGAAGTTCTACGCGGCGGACCCGACCGACCCGATCCTCGAGGCCTACCGCGCGGCCTTCCCGTCGATGTTCTTGCCGATGTCCTCCATGCCCGCTGAAATCCGTGACCACCTGCGCTACCCCTCGGACATCTTCTCGGTGCAGGCGGCAATTCTTGGCCGGTACCACATCACCAACGCCAACGCCTTCTACACCGCCTCGGACGGCTGGACCGTCTCACCGACCACCGGCGCGGGCACGCCGAGCCAGTCTCTCGCCCAAACCGAGGTGACCGACGCCGCCGGCAACGTCATCGCGTCGTCGCTGTCGCCGATGAGCCCGATATACCAGGTTGGCTCGCTGCCCGGTGTCGATCACCAGCAGCTTCTCGAGTCGATTGCCTACGTGCCGGCGGGCAACTCGTCGACCGTCCAGGGCCTGAGCGCTTTCATGATGGCGACGAGCAATCCGGCCGACTACGGACACCTCTACGTCTACGAGACCCCGCGG
>JAKBCI010000034.1 GCA_021807965.1 Actinomycetes bacterium | reverse complement strand
CCAGCCGTTGCTCGTGAGGAGGCTTTCGGCCTTACTCATGTTAAATGGGTACGGCTGCTTGATGGGACCGGACAGGGCGCTGGAGATACTCGGCGGCAACGCCGACCACGTCGGTACCGCGTAGTTGTTGAAGGCGTTCTTGATGATGCCCACCTGGTCGATCGACATCTCGAGCGCTTGGCGCACGTACAACTGGTCGAGGTACTTCGAGCCGGGGCTGTCCTTGAAGTTGACGTTCATGTAGTTGTTCGCGAAGGTGCCGCCACTGACCAAGTTGTAGCGAGAGCTCAACTGTCCCCAGTTCGGACCAGCCTTACCGGGCGCTGGCGCCGGCGAGGTCAGGATCGTTGGGTCCACGAAGCCGACGTCAATGTTGCCCGCCTGGAGCTGGTTCTCTTCGGCCTGGGCCGTCGTGAAGGCGATCATCTTGAACACGGCAACTTGGGCCTTCTGGGGACCGGAGTACTTGAAGTTGGGCACAAGGGTCGCGTTACCCAGGTTGTCGATGTGGGTCAGACGCCACGGTCCGTCCACGCCACTCTGCCACATCTTGCCGGTGAAGCTGGAGACGTTCTGGCCGAGGTTGTTCAGGTAGTTCTGCACGGCCTTGCACGCGGCAATCGTTGAAGGCGCCCCGAAGGCGCCCGAGGCGCAGTTCGAGGTGTGCGTGGCACTGGTGCGGTCCCAGGAGTTCGGCATCGGGGTGATGGTCGCCAACTGGTTATACGTGAACCAGAGCGGACTGACCGAAGCCTTCAAATTGATCACGACCGTATTCCCTGAGCCGTGTGCGCTGGCGATTTGGTCAGGAATGCCCAGTCCCGGCGTGTACGTGCAGAACCCGGTGGGTACGGCCTTGTACATGTTCAGGAAGAACATTACCGACTCCGCGTTCACGGTCTGGCCGTCTGCGAACTTCCAGCCCTTCATTGTGATCGTCACGGTGCGGTTGCCGTTCGAGTACTTGGGAAGGTTTCCCGTCGAGAGCTTCGGGGCGAGCAACGTGTTGTTCCCGATACCGAACCAATAGAGCGGACGGAACATCATCTCTTGGAAGAGGGACGTGTTCGTGGTCAGGCACTCGTTTGGTGGATAGAAGGGAAAGATGTAGGCCGGGATGCCGTTTGGCGCCTCGGCGTACGTGATGGTCCCGGTTGGGGCGCTAGCCCCACTCACGGTCGGAGCGATCAGGCCCAACGACAGCGAGCTGGCAACCGCGCCAACCGTCATCGCGAGCCGTAGCTTGCGCCCTACTTGCATATTGACTTGCCTCCCAGTGCCACACCGTGGTCACAATCATTTTGCCTACCCATCACCGTTGACGGGCTCGACGCCACTGTACTGGCCAGTAGGCACCCCCACAAGTTCATGGGAGGGTGAAATTAAACTAAATGAAACGTAATAATTTTCACCGGAGAATCATGTTGATGTCCATCGACGGCGCGCGATGTGTGGGATACTACGCGCCGATCGCGTGGCTCAGGATGCTGCGCAGGTCAGGATTCTCGAAGTGGAACCCGCTCGCGAGCAGGCCCACCGGCACCGCTCGTTGGCTGGCCAGCACTGCGCCGCGGACCAGATCGCTGCCGAGCGCTATCGAGAGCGCGAACGCCGGCACCGCGACGACAGTGGGCCGGTGCAGTACCGCACCGAGCGTCTTGGTGAAGCGGCGATTCGTGACCGGTTCGGGTCCCACCGCGTTGTATGGCCCCGTAAGGCGGTGATCGATTATCCACACGATCGCACGAACTTCGTCGGCCAATGAGATCGGGCTGATCCACTGGGTGCCGTTACCCAGCACGCCACCCAAACCCAACCGGAACAAGGGCAGCTGTCGACCAAGCGCGCCGCCCCGATCGCTCATCACGATTCCGGTTCTCACAATCGCCAACTCAGTTCCCGAGCGAGTGACCGCCCGAGCTGCTCCTTCCCACTTTTCACAGACGCTCGCGAGAAAGTCGGTTCCGGGTGCTGAGGACTCGTCGAGCACCTCGTCGCCGCGTGACCCGTACACGCCGATGGCCGAGCCGCTCGCGAGCAGGCCCACACCGCTCGACAGGGCGCCGATCGCCTCGACGAGCAGCGACGTGGATGCGACGCGCGAGTCGAGGATCGTCGCCTTGCGCTGCGCCGACCACCGCCGATCACCGATGCCCGCGCCGGCCAGGTTGACGACGGCATCCAGACCGCCGACGCGACGCAGATCGGTTTCGTCGAGTCGCCCCGTCGCGGGATCCCACCGCACAACCTCGCCCGTTGCCGCACCGCTCGACGGGCGAACGAAGCGAACGACGGTGTCGCCGCGCTGCTCGAGTTCCTCGGTCAAGGCGCGGCCGATGAGGCCCGACGAGCCAGTTACGCCGACGCGCATCGAGCTCCCCAGACGTCATCGAGGACGGTGCTCAGCCGTTCGGGGTGACTGAGATGCGCACCGTGGCGGGCCGTGGGAATGACGACGGACTCGAACAGCGGATTGAGCGCACGAAGTCGTTCGGTGAGCGATCGGTAGTACGGCGTGCGCTCCCAGTCGCCGTAGGCGTAGAGCGTCGGTACCCGGATGCGAGCCACTTCGAAGGGACTAGTTGTGCGCACCGCCGTGAGATCGGCGATCAGGGCGGGGCCGTCGAGACGGCGCGACTCGCGCTCGGCGGGACTGAGCCGTTCCCAGACCGCAGACGAAACCATGCGCTTGAAGAATCGCTCCGCCGCCGTCGCCGGGTCGGCGTCGAGGGGCTGCGACTCCTCTCGAGCGAGCACCCAGTTGAGCGGTGATTCGTACACCACTATCTGACTGAAGTAGTCGGGAGCAGCGTCCGCTGCGCCGAGCGCCACGACACCCCCAAAACTGTGGCCAAACACCATCACCGGACGGTTCTCGCGGCGCGCCAACGCCACTAGATCGTGGACGTGCTCGTCGATGGTCGACGGGCCGAGCGACCGCGAGTGTTGGTATCCGCGTCGGTCGTACGCGATGACGTCAAAGTGCACGATGCGTCTGGCGAGTCGGGCGAACGACCCAGCCCGATCGAGCCCGCCGTGGACGCAGATGATGGTCGCTCGTGGCTGGGCCACGCGGTGTTCGAAGACGGCGAGCCCCCGTACGGGCGACGGTGCCTTGGCCAAGATGCTCGACCGAGATGGCGGCGCGGGGGTCACTAGGGCAATCTACCAATCGTGCTAGGAGTACCGGTCAGACGCGGGGAGTCACTACACCGGCGCGATGACCCGAGCCCTAGGCTGGTGAGGTGACGACGACACCTTCTGGCGCATCGGGGCCGCTCAAGGGATCCTTTGGTCCCAATGCGTGGCTCGTCGATGACATGTACGAGCGCTACCTGAGCGACCCCAACGCCGTATCGGCCAGTTGGCGCGAATTCTTTGTCGACTATCAGCGTTCGGCGGTCCCCGTGGTCGCGACGTCGACGGCGGCCCCACCGGTAGCCAAGGCCGTGGTGGTCAACGAGGCCGCGACACCGCTGCGCGGCGCGGCGGCACGAATCGTTACCAACATGACCGCCAGCCTCGCCGTCCCCACCGCGACCAGCGTTCGAACGATCTCGGCGCGCCTGCTTGAGATCAACCGACTAGCCGTCAATGACGCGCTGCGCCGTTCGAGCGGGGCGAAAGTCTCGTTCACCCATCTGATCGCCTACGCCGTTGTCAAGGGGCTCTGTGCGATACCGGCGATGAACGCCACCTTCGTCGACGCCGTCGACCAAAAGGGAACGCCGGGCGTCGTGCGGCACGATCACGTGGGTCTCGGTTTGGCGGTGGACGTCGAGAAGAGCGATGGTTCGAGAAACCTGATGGTGCCGGTCATTCACGACGCCGAGACCATGGCGTTTCGCGACTTTCTCTTGGCCTACGAGGACCTCGTTCGTAAAGTCCACGCCGGTGCGGTGGGCGCCGACGACTTTGCTGGCGCGTCGGTAACGCTCACCAACCCGGGCACGCTCGGCACGGTGCAGTCGGTACCACGGCTGATGTCGGGGCAAGGCGCCATCATTGGCGTCGGCGCGCTGACGTGGCCCGCCGGCTTCGAGGCCGCCGACGAACGGACGCTCGCGCAGTTGGGCGTGGGCAAGGTCATGACGATGACGTCGACGTACGACCACCGCATTATCCAGGGCGCCGAGTCGGGCCTCTTTTTGAAGTACGTGGCCGAGTGCCTCACGGGTGGCCATCAGTTCTACGACGACGTCTTTAGCTCGCTCGGCATTCCGTACGAACCGGCGCGGTGGTCGAGGGATCGTAATTCGGTCTTCGGTGACGATGACGCAGAGCGAATACTCAAGCAGATTCGGGTCCAGGAACTGATCAACATGTTCCGCGTGCGCGGGCACCTGTACGCGCACCTGGATCCGTTGCACAGCGAAGCCCCACCGACGCACGCTGAGCTCGAGCCGTCCTCGTACGGCCTGACGATCTGGGATCTCCCGCGACGCTTCGTCACCGGTGGTCTGGCCGGACGCGATGAAGCGACCCTCGAGGAGATACTGGCCATCCTTCGTGACGCCTACTGTCGCACGATCGGTATTGAGTACGGCCACATCTTGGACCCGGCCCAAAAGCGCTGGATCCAGTCGCGCGTAGAAGGCGTCGCGGTAACGACGCCACCAGAAGACCAGCGGCGCATCCTGGCGGCGCTCAATGAGGCCGAGGTTTTCGAGCGATTCCTGCATTCGCGCTACGTCGGTCAGAAGCGCTTCGGGCTGGAGGGTGCCGAATCGACAATCGTGGCGCTGCGGGCGATACTGGATGCGGCCGCCGACGCGGATGTGCGCGAGGCCGTTATCGGCATGGCGCACCGCGGCCGACTGAACGTGCTGGCCAACGTCGTCGGCAAGTCCTACAGCGACATCTTCTCGGAGTTCGAGGGGAACCTCGACCCCGAGAGCGTGCAGGGCAGCGGCGACGTGAAGTACCACAAGGGTGCGTCTGGTACCTACACGAGCCACGGCGGCACGACGATTGACGTATCCATGGCGTCGAACCCGTCCCATCTCGAAGCGGTCAGTCCGGTGGTCGAGGGCATCGTTCGCGCCAAACAGGACGTCGTGATTCGCCCCGGTGACGGCACGACGGCGAACGCGCCGGTCGAGCACTACCCCTATCTCGCCGTGCTGATACACGGTGACGCCGCCTTTGCGGGCCAGGGGGTGGTGGCCGAGACGCTGAACCTCTCCCAGCTCTCGGGCTACCACGTCGGTGGATCGATTCACATCGTCATCAACAACCAGGTGGGCTTCACCACGGCACCGGAGTCGGCGCGATCCAGCGTGTATCCAACCGACGTCGCCAAGATGATCCAGGCACCGATCTTCCACGTGAACGGAGACGACCCCGAGGCCTGCGCGCGCGCGGCCCGGCTGGCCTTTGACTATCGACAAGCTTTCCAGCGCGACGTCGTCATCGACATCGTGTGCTACCGCCGCCACGGTCACAATGAAGGCGACGATCCCAGTTACACCCAGCCCCAGATGTACCGGATCATCGACCAGATGCGTTCGGTGCGCAAGATCTACACCGAGACCCTCGTTCGCCGCGGCGACATCTCGATGGCCGAGGCCGAAGCGGCGCTCGACGAGTTCAACGAGCGCCTTCAGCGAGTGCTCGATGAGGTTCGCATGGTTCCGGTGCCCACGCTCGACGGGGTGCCACTTGCCGAGGTACCGTCCGATGCCCCGGCCCCCGAGACCGGTGTGGTCCGCGAACGCTTGTTGAGTATCGCGGCGGCGACGACGACGGCACCGGCTGGTTTCACGGTTCACCCGAAACTCGAGCGCCAGTTCGCGCAGCGACGGGCGTTGCTCGACGCCGGTGAGGTGGACTGGGCACTCGGCGAGGCTCTGGCCATCGGCTCACTCGTCCACGAAGGCACGAACGTCCGTCTGATTGGCCAGGACTCGAGGCGCGGCACGTTTTCGCATCGCCACGCGGCGCTCGTCGATTTCGAGAACGGCAACGAATTCGTGCCGCTATCGAACCTAGGCTCACCAGGCTTTTTCACCGTGCGCGACTCGTTCCTGAGCGAGTACGCGGCCCTGGGCTTTGAGTATGGCTACTCGGTCCAGTCGAATCGATCGCTGGTGGCCTGGGAAGCGCAGTTCGGTGACTTCGTCAACGGCGCCGAGATCATCATCGACAACTTCCTGGTGGCGGCCGAGGACAAGTGGGGCCAACGGGCGAGCCTCGTCATGTTGCTGCCTCACGGCTACGAGGGCCAAGGTCCCGAGCACTCGAGCGGGCGAATCGAGCGTTTCTTGTCCCTCTGCGCACGAAACAACCTGCGCGTCGCGCAGCCGTCCACCGCTGCGCAGTACTTCCACTTGCTACGCAGCCAGGTGGCTCGCGACACGGTCACCCCGCTCATCGTTTTCACCCCGAAGTCCATGCTGCGCGCGGTCCAGACTCGTTCGCCGCTGACCGACTTCGAGCACGGCGCCTTTCGAGTGGTCATCGACGACCCCGACGCCGATCACGAAGTCGTGACGCGCGTCGTTTTCGCGTCGGGCAAGGTGGCCCACGAGGCGCTCGCTCGTCGATCCCAGATCGGTGCGACCAACGTCGCGGTGGCGCGAGTAGAGCAGCTGTACCCGTGGCCCCACGACGCCGTCGACGCCGTGCTCGCGTCGTATCCGCGCGTGAACGAAGTGGTGTGGCTCCAAGAGGAGCCGGAGAATATGGGTCCCTGGCCCTTCGTGCATCACCAGGTGCACCGTCGGCTTCGCGACCTGGCGGTAAGTCACGTAGCCCGCGCCGAATCGGCCAGTCCGGCCACGGGGAGTTCGCTGATCCACACCGCTGAGCAGGCCGACTTGATGACTCGAGCGATCGGGTGAGCGCCGCGCGACCTCGCTTGCGCGTGGTGGTCGACGGGTCCAACCTGGCGACCGAAGGGCGATCTGACCCTAGTCTCAGCCAGTTGGACGATGCGTTGGGCGCCTTTCGCGAGGAGAATCCTCGGGCTGAAGTGATCGTCGTCGTGGACGCAAGTTTCGGCCATCGCGTGGCCAGTGGCGAGCGAGCGCGCTTTCGAGAGCGCGAGCTCGACGGGACCATCGTGACGCCCCCGGCGGGGGCGATCGGCCGTGGCGACGCCTTCATTCTGAAGATCGCTGATCGCATACGAGGCGTGGTGCTAAGCAATGATTCCTTCCAAGAGTTCCACACCGTGTACCCGTGGCTCTTCGACGAGGGCCGTCTCATCGGTGGCAAGCCCGTTCCCGGCGTTGGCTGGGTCTTCACCCCGCGTCTGCCGGTGCGCGGCGCGAAGAGCGTTCGAACCGCGAAGAAGCTCGCGGTGCTGCTGCCCGACGGCACGCCGCCGACGATTGGCACGACGATCACGCCGGTAAAGAAGACGGCGGCCAAGAAGACGTCCGCGAAGGAGTCACCCGTCAGCAAGGCGTCCCTTGGCGACACGCCCGTGAAGAAGACCACCGCGAAAGTGACTCGAACCTCGAAGCGCACCGTGGTGTCCGAACCAGCGGTCGAACCACTACCGAAGCCGACCAGGCGAACCTCGCGAGTCTCGTCGTCCCCGAGTAAGTCCGCCGGCTCCACGGGGTCAGCTGGCGACGTGGCCGACGCGAGCAAGCCCGCGTCGGCACGCGACGCCGAACGATCGCGTACGTCGCGGCGGGTGGCGTCGCGCGGTGTCGGGGCTGCTCCGACAACGGCGCGGTCGACGCGTCGCTCGGCCACCACGGCCGAGCTGTCGTCCGCGGCCGCGTCCGCGCCAGTGACGCCGGTGGTGGCGCTACGTCGCGGACGTCAACCGGTGAATCCCGAGACGGCGTTCGCCAAATTTAGAGCGACCTACAAAATCGGCGCCCACGTTGAGGGCGAGGTGACCACCTTCACGTCGCACGGTGCCGTCATCGCGGTGTCGTTCAAGGGTGAAACGGTGCAGTGCTACGCCCCAACCACGTTGCTGGGCGACCCCGCACCGGCTCGGGCTCGTGACGTGCTGAAGCGGGGCGACCGGCGGACGTTTCAGCTGGTGACGGTCGATTCAGAGCGTCGGATCGCGGAATTGGCGTTGCGATGAGCACTCTCTCGCTGGTGCCGAGTGACTGGCTGCCCCACCGCCCGCCGTTCCTCTTGCTCGATGCGATGGTCGAGATCGTGGCGGGTGTTCGAGCGTCGGCGACGTGGACGCTTCGCGGCGACGAGTGGTTCTTCGCCGGACACTTTCCCGGTCGACCGACGACGCCGGGCGTGCTGCTCCTCGAGTCACTCGCGCAGTGCGGTGGCGTCGCCGTGCTCGCTGACCCGCGTTATACCGGACGTCTCCCACTGTTCGGCGGCGTCGAGCACGCGCGGTTTCGTCGTCAGGTAGTGCCGGGCGATACCGTCGATCTCGTCTGCGAGATGACGAGGCTGTCAGCTCGCGCTGGCAAGGGTCACGGGGTGGCCACGGTAGCGGGAGAGATTGCGGTCGAAGCCGATCTCTTGTTCGTGGTGGTCGACCTGGCGTGAAGGTCGCCACGTGGAACGTCAACTCGGTAGCCGCACGACTCGGACGGGTGGTCGAGTGGCTGAGCCTGGTGCGTCCCGATGTCGTGCTGCTCCAAGAGACCAAATCGACCGATGAACGGTTTCCCGCGGCGGCCTTCGACGAGCTGGGCTATGAGTCGGCCCACTACGGTCAAGGTCAGTGGAACGGCGTCGCGGTGCTCTCGTCGGTGGGTATCGCCGACGTGCAGCGGGGATTTGGTGATGGTGACCCCGAAGCTCGGGTCATTGGGGCGACGTGCGCGGGAATGCGCGTCTACTCGTGCTACGTGCCCAACGGACGCTCGCTGGATGACCCTCACTACCAGTACAAATTGGCGTGGCTGGGCCGGTTGCGCGACCTCGCGGCGACGCGCAGCCCGGAAGTCGCGTTCCTCGCCGGTGGCGACTTCAACGTCGCGCCGTCGGATCTTGACTGCTGGGATCCCGCGGCTCTCGAGGGTGCGACGCACGTGAGCGAGCCCGAGCGCACGGCGCTGCGCGCCATCGAGTCAACCGGACTCATTGACCTGACCCGGTCGCTGCACCCGAGCGAGCCATCGTTCTCGTGGTGGGACTACCGCGGCGGTGCCTTTCACCGCAATCACGGGCTGCGAATCGACCTGTTACTGGTTGACGCATCGTTACGTGAGCGAGCCACCGCGAGTTACGTCGACCGAGAGGCTCGCAAGGGTGACAAGCCGTCCGACCACGCTCCGGTCGTCGGCGAATTCCGCGACGCGGACTAGAGCACGGCGAGTAGTGGGACCTCGATCACGAAGGGGCCGGGCGTTTCGTACGAACGTCGAAGCGCCTCGACTAAGTCGTCCGTGGTCGTGACTCGAATGGCCGGCACGCCAAGGCCGACGGCCACGCTCACGAAGTCAATCTCGGGATTATCGAGATCGATCAAGCGCTGACTCGACGCGTTGGCGACGGGCGCGCCAACGCGTCGGCGTTCGAAGTCAAGGATGGCGTAGCGACGATTGGCCAAGACGACGACGGTGACGTCGAGACCTTCACGCGCCATAGTCCACAGCGCCTGGACGGTGTAGAGCATTGATCCGTCAGCTTCGAGCGCGAGGACGCGGCGACCCGAGCCAAGGGCCGCGCCGACCGCGACGGGCAGGCCAAAGCCTATGGCGCCGCCGGTCAGCGTGAGCAGTCGATGGGGGGCGGCGAAGGCCGTCGCCCCGTACAGGTGCAGGCCGCTGGTATTGGACTCATCGGCGATGAGCGTCCCCTCGGGCAACGTGGCCGCCACGGCCTGCGCGAAGGCAAGCGCGCTGAGCTCACCCGACGGCACGACGGGTGCGTCGCCATCGCTCGGTGTTACCGGCGGCGACCCGAGACAGTCGACGAGTGCGCGGAGGGCGCCTTCGGCGTCGACGCCGGGTGGCGCGAGGTCGACGACGTCGCACCCGTTGGCCACGAGTCGACTAGGCACGTCGGGGTAAGCGAAGAAGCCAACGGGTTCGGTGGCCCCAATCAAGACGATGGTGTCGAGATCCGCGAGCTGGGACGCGGCGAACTCGCTGAGGTAGATGAGACGCTCGGGGTGCGCGACGCCACGGCCCCGGTCCATCGCCGCGGGGAACGTCTCAACGACAACGCGCGCGCCCGTGGACGAGGCGACTCGTTGGGCCACGTTGAGCGGGGCCGCTCCGGTGGCGCCGCCGCCGAGGTAGAGCGCGGTCCTCGTCGTGCGCAGGCGCTCGGCGGCGTACTCGGCGAGGTCGGCGTCGACGGCTCGTTCGTGGGCTACCGGGGCCTTCGGCCACGGGTCGACCGGTGCGGTGAGCTCACTCCACGACACGTCGGCGGGCAGCACCAGGGTCGAGACGCGGGCCGGTGGTCCGTACGTGGCGGCGATCGCCTGAGCAGTCGCCGTGGCGACGTCGTCGGCGCGCGTGGGGCGCGTGAAGGAGCCGTTCAGGGCGCCCGCGACGGCGGCGATGTCACTCTGCAGTGGCGCGTCGTAGCGCGCGTGATACGTGGCGTGGTCGCCGATCACGTTGAGGAGGGGCACGTGAGCGCGGCGGGCGTTATGGAGATTGGCCCAGCCATTGGCGAGGCCGGGTCCGAGGTGCAACAGCGTGGCGGCCGGTCGGCCCGTCGCGCGCGCGTAGCCGTCGGCGGCCCCGGTGGCTACTCCCTCGAAGAGGCAGAGGACTCCCCGCACGCCAGTCACGTCGTCCAAGGCCGCCAGGAAATGCATTTCCGACGTGC
>JAKBCI010000033.1 GCA_021807965.1 Actinomycetes bacterium | reverse complement strand
GTCGACCACCGTCGAGTTCACCCCGCGCGCCCGCGCGAGTTCGGGCGCTACCGACGTGAAGACGAGGGGCCGGTAGAGCCAACCGAGGGCGAGCACGCTCGCCACCCCGAGCACCAGCACCGGCCACAGCTGAGCGCTCGAGACGCCGAGGATCTCACCGAAGAGCAGGGCGTTGATCGTCGGCTCGTAGATCAAGCTGGCTGACAGGAACGCGGCGCCGAGCGCCAGCATCGCCACGAGAGCGAGTGCCGTCGCGACGTCGTTGCGAACGCGCCGGCTGGTCACCCCGATGCCGAACGCCGAGAGCAGAGCGAACGAGACGAGGCCAACGAGTGGGTTCACCCCCACCAGATAGGCCCCCGCGGCGCCGGCGAAGGCGCCGTTGGGAATCGCGTGGGCCGCGAAGGACGCCCCGCGCACCACCACGAAGAAGCCGACCGCGCCGGCGAGCAGGGCGACGACCGTGCCACTCAGCCACGCGTTGGTCATGAAGCTCGAGAACACTAAGTCCACCCTTCGGGTTCGAGCGCCGGCGACGAGGGCGCGGCGCCGCGGCGGCGCGCCAGGCTCGCGATCACGTACTCGACCAGCACGACCACGACCACGAAGAAGCTGACCGGCAGCGCCCGGTGCGACGGGAACCAGTAGTAGCTGTCGTAGGCGAAGAGCACGCCAAGCCAGGTCGCGAGCACCCCGAGGGTGGCCGCCAGCGCCACGCCCGCGACAAACCTGGTCGCCACGCGCAGCGCGCTCGCCGGCGGACCGATGAGCAGCGCGGTCGACAGTATGGCTCCGATGACGATCGCGGACATGCCGACCGCCACGGCGAGCAACACCATGAAGACGAGGCTCACCGCGCGAACGCGCACGCCGCGGGCGACCGCCAGCTCCGGGCTGAGCGAACTGAGCAGTAGCGGTCGCGCGATCACCGCCAGCGCTGCGAGCACACCCGCGCTCAACCACGCAACCTGCACCAGGGTCGACGAACCCACGGTGAAGATCGAGCCGAAGAGGATCAGCTGGGTCGTTCCCGTCGCCGAGCTGCCGCGCGCGGCGAGAAAGAGGAACAGCGCGGCGAGGCCCATCGCGGCGCCGAGCACGACGCCCGTCGCGATATCGCGACCCTTCACGCGCTGCACGCCAATGGCGTCCATGGCGCCAGCGCCGATCACACCTCCGCCGATGAAGCCGGCGAGCGGGGCCAAGCCGAATAAGAACGCACCGGCGCCCCCGGCCGTGGCGACGTCGGTCAGCGCGTGACCGGCGAAGGACTGGCCGCGCAGGACGGCAAACACTCCCACGATGGCCGAGACCAGCGCAACGACGAAACCCACGAGCAGCGCGGTGCGCACGGTGCCGTTGGCCCACCACCCCGGTTCGAAGAGCCAGCTCACCGGTTCACTCGACCACGAATTCGGGGTGGGCGTCGTTGGGCGTCGGTCCAATGGGCAGGGCCGTCGCGACCACCAGCACCCGACCGTGCACGCGCAGAACGTCAACGTGGTGGCCGTAGAGGGCGCTCAGCACGCTCGGCCGCACGACCTCGTCGGTGGTGCCGCTCGCGACGTGTCCGTTGGCCACGTAGATCACGCGGTCCATCACCGGCAGCAACGGGTTCATCTCGTGGGCCGAGAGCAAGATGGCCACCCGCTGCTGCTGGGACACCCGGTGTAACAGCGCGATGATCTCCTCCACGCTGCCGGGATCGAGGTTGGCCAGTGGCTCGTCGAGCAGCAAGAGCTCGGGCCGGCTAATGAGGGCGTGCGCGATCAAGACACGCTGCTGTTCACCGCCCGACAGCCCCCCGACGCGACGATCGGCAAAGGCCCGGGCGTCGACGGCGTCGAGCATCTCGTCGACCGCGTCGTGCAGGGCTCGAGTGCGCCGGCGAAGCCCGTAGCGCTGGCCGTCGGCGCCCAGCGCCACCAGGTCGCGAGCGCGAATCGGCAAGTCGGGATCGAAGAGCACCTTCTGGGGCACGTACCCGATCGACCGGTTGGCGCGACTGATTGGCTCACCGTGCACGAGCACCTTGCCACTCGCGTGGTCCTGCAGCCCGAGGATGACGCGAAACAACGTTGTCTTGCCGGCTCCGTTCGAACCGATAAGGCCCGTGAACTCGCCGTGATTGATCGAAAAGTTGACGTCGCGCACGATGTCGCGGCCATTCACGCTGACGGAGGCGTCGCGCACCTCAAGTAGGGGTTGCGTGGTCTCGTGGGTTCGGTCGGTCACAGCGACTCCGTCGAACGGTGGGTACTCAAGGCACGCGCTATCGCGGCTAACTCGGCCGCCATCCACGACTGGTAGTCGTAGCCTGGCGTCGGCATCGTCTCGTACACGGCTACCACGGGCACGCCGGAGGCGGTGGCGAGATCGCGCAACGCCTGGGTCACCGAGCTCGTCACCTGGGCGTTGTAGAGCAGGGCCGCTACGCGGTGTTCCTGGATGAGTCCGCGCAGGTGCGCGACGTCCTCGGGCGACGGGTCAACGCCATTCATCACGTCAGCTTGAAATCGCCACGGCGTGGCGTTCACCAGCCCCGCCGCCGAAAGCAAGTAGTCGGCCACCGGCTCAGTACTCGCGACCACCCGACCGGCGACGTGCGCGCGCAGCGCCGCGATCTTGTCGGTGAGTGCCCGCACGGAGCCGTCGAAGCGAGCGAGGCGACGCGCGAAGTAGGCGCGATGCGCCGGTTCCGCGCCAACGAGAGCCCGCTCGACCGCCCTGGCGACCAGGGTCATGTCGGTGGGACTGTACCAAAGGTGCGGATTCGCCGTGGAAGCCGGCAGGTCGAGCAGGGTCTGTGCGCTAATGACCACGCGCGAGGCCGACGGTGACGCCGCTTCGAGCTGGTTCATGAACTGGTCGTAGCCGAGTCCATTTTGAATGACGATGCGCGCCTGGGAGATCGACTGAGCGACCGACGTCGACACTTCGAAGGTGTGGGGGTCCGCACTCGGGTTGCTCATGATGGCGGTCGCGCGCACGTAGCGCCCGCCCACCTGCGCCGCGATATTGGCGTATTGATTCTCGGCGCCCACGACGGCCAGCTGACCCGAGGCGTTCGACGGACTCGAAGCCCCGTTGCAGCTGCTCAAGGCGAGCGCCGTCACGGCTAGTGCCGCGGCCACGGCCCCCGTGCGGGTGAGTCCCGAGCCCGAGCGTGGCACCGACCATCGCGTCTTTTTCAGAATCATTCCGCTTAGCATACTCGGAATGATTCTGATGTACAACTCGGCGACCACTAGACTAACGCCGTGAGCACGCGCAACACGAGCCAACGCCGGGCGATACTCACCTCGCTCGATCAGTCGCGGGGTTTCATCAGCGCCCAGGAGCTCTACGGACGGCTCGGCGAGCACGGCGAGCGCGTCGCGCTGGCCACGGTGTACGCGCAGCTGAAGAAGCTGGTCGCGAGTGGCGACGTCGACACGGTGATGACCGACCGCGGCGAGAGCCTCTATCGACGCTGCGCGGCCGACGCGCACCACCACCACCTGGCGTGTCGCCTCTGCGGCGCGACGGTCGAGATCGACATTCCCTCGCTGGAGCGCTGGACCAGCGCCGTGGGACGCGAACGGGGCTACCGCGACGTTCACCACGTACTCGAGCTGACGGGGATCT
The DNA here is from genome assembly GCA_021807965.1 of Actinomycetes bacterium. The sequence goes on along the minus strand of JAKBCI010000033.1, from coordinate 7,217 downwards.
GTCCGACGTGCCAGAACCAATCTCGCTGAGCCGCGAGCGCCGCGGGGGTCTGGACGTACGCGTGTTCGAGCAGGCCCGACGCCTCGGCGTCGACGCCTTCGTAACCACCCGCGCGGGCGGCGTCAGCACCGGTCGGTACGCGTCGCTGAACCTCGGTGACCACGTGGGCGACGACCGTGACCGCGTGCGCGAGAACCGCCGGCGCGTGGCCCGAGCCGCCGGCGTCGCGGCGAGCCACCTCGCTATCGTCACCCAGGTCCACGGAAGCGGGGTCGCGGACCTCGCGACGCCGAGCGACATCGAGGGCGCCGCCGACGCGCTCGTCACGTCCTCAGTCGACCTCGCCCTGTGCGTGCTCGTCGCCGACTGCGTGCCGGTGCTCGTCGTGGACCCTCGTCGCGAGCGCGTGGCCGTCGTGCACGCGGGCTGGCGTGGACTGGTGGCCGGCGTGGTGGCGGCGACCCTCGGACGACTCGCGCCACTCGAGGACCTCCACGCCTTCGTCGGGCCGTCGATCTCGGCCGAGCGCTACCAGGTCGGGCCCGAGGTGGCCGAGCACTTCGTCGACGTGCCGGGAGCGCTGCGCGCCGACCTCGGCGATCGATCCCTCCTCGACCTGTCGCGCGTCGTCGAGCACCGGCTCGTGGCGGGCGGCGTCGACGCGTCGCGCGTGTGGTTGTGCGATGAGCGTACCGACGACGTCACCACGTACTTCAGCGACCGCGCCGAGCGGCCGTGCGGACGCTTCGCACTCGTCGCGCGGCGCCACCTAGCATCGACCATCGTGAGTGGACCATGACGCGGCGCGCCGAGCGGTTTGCCTACGTCGGCCTCGAGGTATCCGAACGCGCCCTGACCGGTCACTACGAGAGCGATGGCCGAGCGTTTCGCGAGACGGTCGTTTTCGAGGGCGTCGGAGATCTGCGCTCTCCCGCGACGCGCAATCTGGCGACGCTCTGGTACCTCGTCGCCGGCCTGTCGTACTACAAGACGGGCGCCGCGCACCTCGTCGACCTTCGGGGCACGCCCGCGGGACCCCGGGGGCTCGCGCTCTTGCGCGCGGCCCTGGTTGACGGACTGGGTGAATTCGCGTACCGCAACGACCTCGACCTTCGCGGCGTCGGGGTCGTCGGCGCCGGCGAGTGGACCCCGGCGCGCGTCGACCTCGACCCCGCGCGGGTCGTCACCCCCTTCGGCGGCGGGATCGACTCGATCGTCACCGTCTCGTCGCTCGCCGACGACCTTGATCAAGTCCTCTTCGTCGTCAGCCCGTCGAGCGGTCGCTTCGAGGCCCTCGAGGCCGCGGCCGCGGTCACTGGTCGGCCGATCGTGCGCGCCACGCGAACGCTCGATCCGTCCCTACTCGCGCGTGACGCGTCCTTCTTACGCGGCCACGTGCCAGTGACCGCGATGGTGACGCTCCTCGCCAGTGCCGCCGCGGCGGCGAACGGCCGCGGCGGCGTGGTGATGAGCAACGAGCACTCGGCCTCGGCGGCGAACCTCGTGCGCGACGGTCACGCCATCAACCACCAGTGGAGCAAGTCCTGGGCGGCCGAACTGCTCCTCGCCGACGCCGTCGCCGAGGCGGTCGGACCGTCACTCGAGGTCGCGAGCTTCCTGCGCGATCGCACCGAGGTCTGGGTCGCTCGACGCTTCAGCGAGCTCGCCGCGTACCACGGGGTCTTTCGCAGCTGCAATCGCGCCTTCGCCCAGGCGCCCTCGGCGCGCGCCGCGAACTGGTGCGGCGAATGCGACAAGTGCCTCTTCATCGACCTCGTGCTCGCGCCGTTTGTCGAGCGACGCGCACTGCGCGCCATCTTTGGTGGCGAGCCACTCGCCTCGCGCGCGAACGAGTCCCGGCTGCGCACGCTCGTCGGTCTCGGCGACCACCACAAGCCCTTCGACTGCGTCGGCGACCACGAGAGCGCCCAGTCGCTCCGCCTCGTCGTCGAGCGCGGCGACTGGGCCGACGTCGCGCACCTGGCCGAGCTGGCTCGACTCACCGAGTCCGAGCGCGTCTCGATCGATCCGTTCCAAAGGCGAGGTCCGAGCCGTGTTCCGGCCCACTGGCTTCGCTGACCTCGCCGGACGACGAGTCGGCGTCTTTGGCTACGGCGTCGAGGGCCGCGCTACCGAAGCGCGACTCCGGCTGGTCGGCGCGCAGTGCGTGCTCGTCGACGACGATCCTGAGGTGGGCGTACTCGTCACCGACCGCGGCGGCCTCGACGCCCTGGCCACCTGCGCGGCGGTCGTGAAGAGTCCGGGCATCCCGCGACGCCGCGCCGACGTTCTCGCACTGGAACAGACCGTTTCCGTGGTGTCGGCCCTCGACCTCTGGCTGCACGAGGTCGATCGCCGGCGCGTCATCGGCGTCACCGGCACCAAGGGCAAGTCGACCACGACGGCCCTCGTCGACTTCGCCCTGCGGTGCCTCGGTGAGCCGTCCCAGCGCCTCGGCAACATTGGACAGCCACCCTACGACCCCGCCGTCGACACCAGTGACGGCTGGCTGGTCGTCGAGATCTCGAGCTTTCAGTGCGTGGATGTGACGATCGCGCCGCGCATCGTCGTCGTGACCTCGCTCGGTGCCGATCACCTCGACTGGCACGGCTCGCTCGACCAGTACCACCGCGACAAGCTGTCGATCACGCGCGCGGCGGGACCCCACGTAACCCTCGTGCCAACCGATCCCGCGCTCGCGCAACGACGCTCTCTGCTGGGGGGCGACGTCGTGACGATAGTTCGCAACGACACGGGACTCGCCGCCCGGCTGCACCTGCTCGGTGTTCACAATGATTCGAACGTGGCCCTCGCCCTGGCGGCGGTTGCGCACGCCACGGGCCGGCCGGTCGCCGAAGTCCAACGGGCCGTGGAGGAGCGCGCCGACGACTTCGTGCCCCTCGCGGGACGACTGACGCTCGCCGCCACCCTCGAGCGCGGCGCGCGCCGGTGGCGCTTCGTCGACGACGGGCTGGCCACCGCGCCGCTACCGACGATCGCGGCGCTCGCGGTCTTCACCGGCGACCCCGTAGCCCTTATCGTTGGCGGGTTCGATCGCGGCGTCGACTACGACGACCTGGCCCGCGCTCTGGCCGCTCGCCGGCGACCCACGACGGTGATCACCACGGGCGCGGCCGGCGACCGGATCGGTAGCGTCGTCGCCGCCCTCGCACCGTCAACGCCCCGCTACGCCGCGCGCGACCTCGACGACGCCGTGTCCTACGCGCAGCGGTCCCTACCCGACGGGGGTGTCGTGCTGCTGTCGCCCGCGGCCCCGAGCTTTGATCGCTATCGAAACTGGGAGGCCCGATCCGCGGACTTCGCGCGCGCCGCGCGAGCGTGGATCACCGAGAGCCTGGGAAGGGATTCGAACCCTTGACCTGCGCATTACGAATGCGCTGCTCTACCGACTGAGCTACCCAGGCGTAAGCAGCCAGATTACCCGATGGCCCACGCACCTAGGCGAGGCTCAAGGTGAGCATGAGGTCGTGCAGCAGCAAGCCCTCATCCAGCGTCGTTGCCAGGCGTCGGTGCGACTCCTCGAGCGCGTCCAGCGCGCGCAGCGCCGCGCGCACCCGTGCGGTGGACCGAAGGTCGACGGGCTCGGCGAGCGCCTCAAGCAGCCGATCCCGATAGACGTCGATCAGGACCCGAACGCCAAAGCGCAGCTCGTCGGTGCGAAACCGTCGCTGCTCGCGCTTGAACGCGGCGTCCGCCTCGCGACGCGCACCAGCGCGAACGCCGAGCTCGCGCGCCACCGCCTCGCGCCGCTTCGTCTCGTCCGCCTGCGCGGCGACTAACGGCGCCGCGGCGGCGTCGAGGGACGTCACAATCTCGTCGATGACGTGCGTCGCGGTAGCCGGCGTGCCGTCGAGTCGATCCGGCACGCTTCGCCACTGCGCGGCGCGGCGTACCAGGGCGTCGTCACGGGCGAGGATCCTCGCGCGTCGCACGTCACCGTTAGCCGCGGCCGCCGCCGTTCGCGCTACGACGAGGTCAACGCCCTCCGCGGCGACTATCGCCGCGACGTCGTCGTCGGTGAGCGCCCGAAGTCGAACCTCTAGACAGCGCGAGACGACGGTGTCGAGTTCCGCGGGCGTATCGTGCGCGGTGAGCACGAACACCGACCGGAGCGGCGGCTCCTCGAGCGACTTGAGCAGCGTGGGCGCCGACGGCGTCGGCCCGGCGGCCAGTTCCACGTCCTCGATGACGACAATCTGGTAGCCCGAGCCCAGCGGACGACGGCGGCTCACGCGCTCGCCCTCGCGCAGCTCGTCGACGCGCCACGACAGGCCGGACCGTTCGAGGAACGTGACGTCGGTGTCGGCGCCCGAGAGAACTAGCCGACAGGCTTCGCACACGCCACACCCGTACTCGGGGCACTGGAGTGCGGCCGCGATGACCAGCGCCGCCTCGTGAAGATCGGCTCCGTCGGGCCCCGTGACGAGGTACGCGTGAACGGGTCGGCGCACGTACTGACGCAGAAGGCGCGCGGCGCGGTTCTGGCCGATCAGCCGCTCAAAGACGTCAGGCACCGGGCCATTCCAGTTGGCTCAAACGCTCGGCCACTGCCGCAGCCACGACCGGCTCGGGCATCGTCCCGTCGAGTACGAACCAGTGCGCCGGGTCGGCGCCGGCCAACTCCAGGTAGCCCGAGCGGACCCGCTCATGAAAGTCAAGGTCGGCCGACTCGAAACGGTCGCGGTGATCGCGCATCCGCCGTTCGTTCGCGACTTCCACCGGTAGGTCCAGCAGAATCGTCAAGTCCGGGTGACAGTCGCCTATCGCTAGGTCAGTGGCCGCTCGTAGTTGGGCGAGGTCGACGCCGCGCCCGTAGCCCTGGTAGGCGATGGTCGAACACGAGAAACGATCGCTCACGACCGAACGTCCGGCGGTGAGGGTTGGCTCGATGACCGAGGACACGTGGTGAGAGCGGTCGGCGAGCATGAGCAGTGACTCGGTAACCGGCGTCATCGGGGTCGAGACGTCGAGCAGCCAGCGACGCAGGTCGGCCCCGAGCGGCGAGTCGCCCGGCTCGAAGGTAAAGAGCGCGCCGAAGCGGTCAGCGGCGAGCCGGGCCTGGGTGCTCTTGCCGCTCGCGTCGATGCCCTCAAAGACGACGAAGCGGCCACGGGTCATTCGTCAACGCTCCGTACCCGAGCGCTGAGTGTGGCGTTGGCCGCGGCACCCTGCGCGCGAGCCGCCCGCTTCGCGGCGCCGGCGGTCGCCTTCTTGGCGGTCGCCTTCTTGGCGGTCGCCTTCTTGGCGGTCGCCTTCTTGGCGGTCGCCTTCTTGGCGGTCGCCTTCTTGGCGGGACTGCGGCGCGACGATGGCTCGGCGTTTCGTCGCTCAGCGAGGAGCTCACCAGCTCGGTCCAGCGTGATGGTCTCGGGCGTATCGCCGAGGCGTAGCGTCGCATTGGATTCGCCATCGGTCACGTAGGGGCCAAAGCGTCCCGTACGGACGACGATTGGCCGATGGGTAACGGGATCCTCACCTAACTCGCGCAGGGGACCAGCGGCCGCGCGACGGCCGCGAACTTTAGGCTCGGCCAGTCGTCGTACCGCGGTCGCCACGTCGATCGTGAAGATCTCGTCTTCGTCGGCCAGTGAGCGCGTCTCGGTGCCCCACGTCAGGTACGGGCCGTAGCGACCGTTCTGGGCCAGTATCGGCTCGCCGTCGGCGGGGTGGCGGCCCACCTCGCGCGGCAACGACAGCAGTCGGCGGGCGTCGTCGATGGTGATCGTCTCGGGTGACATCGTCGCGAAGAGCGAAGCCGTCTTGGGCTTGTTCTTCGGGTCGCTCATCTCACCGACTTGGACGTACGCGCCAAAGCGTCCGGATCGCAGGACGATGGGCAAGCCCGTCGCCTCGTCCGTGCCGAGAGTTCGGTCGCTGCTCGGCGCGCTGAGCAACTCGAGCGCGCGCGCCACGCTCAACGAGTCCGGCTCGGTCGCCTCGGGAATCGAAACGCGATCATCGCCGTGGACCAGGTACGGGCCGTAGCGACCAGAGCGTACCGACACCGGCTGCCCGTCTGGCGCGACACCGAGGGCGAGCGAGTTGATGGCCGCGAAATCGAAGTCGTGGGACTCGTGGGTCATCTGGTGCAGGCCGACGCGGGCCAGATCCGTCTCCGCTGCCGGATCGCCGTAGTAGAAGCGTCGCAGCCAGGGCTCGAGCTCCTGGCGGCCCTCGGCGATCTCGTCGAGCTGGTCTTCCATCGCGGCGGTGAACTGGTAGTCAACGAGGTCGGCGAAGTAGGTCTCGAGCAGGTTCACGACCGCGAACGCGCGAAAGGCCGGCACGAGGGACTTGCCCTTCTTCCAGACGTAGCCTCGCCGGTCGATGGTCTTCATGACCGCGGCGTAGGTGGACGGTCGGCCAATGCCGAGGTCTTCGAGCTTCTTGATCAGCGTGGCCTCGGAATACCGATCGGGCGGCTGGGTCTCGTGGCCCTTGGCCAGTGCCTCGCCGACGCGCAGGACGTCGCCCTCGCCCAGGGGCACGAGGAGCCGCTCCTGGTCGGCGAGCTCGGCCTCGGGATCGTCGGCGCCTTCGACGTAGGCTCGCCGGAACCCGGCGAACTCAATGCGCAGGCCGCTGGCCCCCAAGCCGATCTCGACGGGGTGGTCGAAACCGGCGACCCCGTCAACGGTGGCGACGAGTCGGACCTTCTCCTGGGTCAAGCGAGCGTCGACCATCTGCGACGCGATGGTCCGCTTCCAGACGAGCTCGTAGACGGCTCGCTCGTCGCCGCCGAGTTGCGACTGGGCCTCGTCGAGGGAGCGGAAGGATTCGCCGGCCGGCCGGATCGCTTCGTGGGCCTCTTGGGCGTTCTTCACCTTGCGGTCGTAGCGCCGTGGCCGGTCGGCCACGTAGTCATCACCGTAGAGCGTCGCCGCGAGTCGACGGGCGGCGTGAATGGCCTCGTCCGAGAGGGTCGTCGAGTCAGTGCGCATGTAGGTGATCCAGCCGTCCTCGTAGAGGCGCTGCGCCGCCCGCATCGTGCGCTCGGGATCAAAGCGCAGCTTGCGGCTGGCCTCGATCTGCAGCGACGAGGTCATGAAGGGCGGCTGGGGGCGCTGGGTCCGCGGTGTCTCGGCGATCGCGGTCACCTGGCACCGGGCCCCGACGAGGCGGGTGGCCAGGCTGGTCGCCTCGGGGCCCTCGAGCACCGCCACCGCCTCGTCGACCAGCTGGCCGCGCGCGTCGAA
>JAKBCI010000032.1 GCA_021807965.1 Actinomycetes bacterium | reverse complement strand
TCAGCTCAAGCAAGATGGCCGCGATGAGCAAAAATTCCGACAGTTCGTCGAGGTCGAGGGTGACGTCCGGGTCACGCAGGGTGGTGACGAACTGGTCGACGATGGGGCTGAGCGGCACGTCGACCACGTCGACGTCGTGGCGACTGATGAGTTGGAGCAAGAGGTCGATCGGGCCACTGAACGACGGCGTCGTCACGACGTAGGTCACGGCGTCAGACTATCGGAAAGCCCACGGTGGCCACGTCGTAGACTTAAAGGATGCGAGTGTTCTCCGCGATACAGCCGTCCGGAGCGCTGCACGTGGGCAACTACCTCGGCGCGATCAAGCAGTGGGTGGACCGCCAGTCGTCCGCGTCGCTCTACTGCGTGGCCGACCTGCACGCACTCACGCTCCAGGTGGATCCAGCCGACGTGCGACGCCAGACCGACGACCTGCTCCTCGGGCTGCTCGCGGCCGGACTGGACCCCGACGTCTGTACCCTGTTCGTGCAGAGCCAGGTGTCCTATCACGCCCAGCTGAGTTGGCTGCTCGAATGCGTGGCCACCTACGGCGAACTAACCCGCATGACCCAGTTCAAGGAGAAGGCCCAGCGTCACCAGGGCTATCGGGTGGGACTGCTCACGTACCCCGTGCTGATGGCCGCCGACATCTTGCTCTATCAGACCGACGAGGTTCCCGTTGGCGACGACCAGCGCCAGCACCTGGAACTCGCGCGCACCCTCGCGGAGCGTTTCAACAATCGCTACGGGACGGTCTTCACGGTGCCGGTCGCTACGCGTCCACCCGCGGCAGCGCGCGTGATGGATCTCCAGGAGCCGACGCGCAAGATGTCGAAGTCCATCGACAGTCCACTCGGCACGCTGTACGTTCTCGACGCACCCGACGACATCGTGCGCAAGGTGAAGAAAGCGGTTACCGATACTGACGGCGAGGTGCGCCTCGACTGGGACGCCAAGCCGGGGCTCGCGAACCTCCTCGAGCTCTACGCCGGCTTCAGTGGAGAACGCCCCGAGGACGTGGCGTCACGCTACGCGCGCTACGGCGATCTGAAGCGCGATCTCGCGGACTTGATCGTCGCCCATCTCGCGCCGATCGCGGAGCGGTACCGCGCGTTGCAGGCCGACCCCGCGGCACTGGACCGGGTGGTGGGCGACGGCGCGGTCAAGGCCGGTGCTATCGCGAAGACCACGTACGAGCGCGCGAGCGCGGCGATGGGGCTGCGCTGACCGGTGGTCGACGTGGCTCGTCCCGGTACCGCCCGACGTTAGACGAGCAGGTGCAGCCACCAGTTCTGCAGCGACGCCAGCGCACTCGTGCCCACGTGGAAGTACAGCGAGTCGGCGATGATGAGCAGCATGACGATCGGCAGCGCCTTCATGCGAAAGCGGTAGTAGTCGGGCAGCCGGTGGCGCGGGATGAAGCGCTCGATGATCGCTGATCCGTCTAGTGGCGGGATCGGCAGCAAGTTGAACACCGCCAGCGTTAGGTTCACCAACCCCAACGCAACGCCGAACTGCAAGAGCCAGAGCGTGTTGAGGTGAATCGCCACCTCGCTGATCAGCCAACCCACGCCCGAGAGCACAATATTGACCGCGGGACCGGCGAGTGACACGTAGAGCGACTGACGACGCGGATCGCGCAAGCGCCCCACGTTGACCGGCACCGGCTTAGCGTAGCCGAACGCCGGGAGGTGGCTCAGGATCAAGAGCGCCGGGAGCAGCACCGTCCCAAAGGGATCGACGTGTCGAAGCGGATTGAGCGTCAACCGGTGGTTCTCCTTGGCGGTGGGGTCGCCGAACCGGTACGCGACGTAGCCGTGGCTCACCTCGTGCAGCACGATGGACGGCACGATGGCGAGGAAGAAGTAGACGTAGGTCGACATCCGCTCTCCCCTACCCTTGTGCTCGTGGGTGCGCCTGACGATAGACGCGCTGTAACGATGACACCGACACCGCGGTGTAGAGCTGCGTGGTAGCGATCGACGCGTGACCTAACAGCTCCTGGACAACTCTAATGTCTGCGCCGTGGGCGAGCATGTGGGTGGCACAGCTGTGTCGAAAGACGTGCGCGCTGATTCGGTTTCGTTCAATGCCCGCGTCCAGCGCCCGTTTGGCGATTACCCCGTCGACCCCTTGGCGCGAGAGCGGCGTTCCGCGGGCATTGAGCAGCAGCGCGGTGCTGTGCACCCGCAATAGCTGCGACCGACCCTGTGGCCCCAGGTACGTCCGCAACGCGTCTCGTAGCGCGCGCCCCATCGGTACCAGGCGCTGCTTATCCCCTTTGCCGGTCACCTTGATGAGTTCCTCGTCAAAGTCGAGGTCCTCGAGGCGAACGCCGACCGCCTCGGACACTCGACAGCCAGTGCCGTAGAGCAGCTCGAGCAACGCCCGGTCACGCCGGTCAAGGGCGGTCGCCTCGGGAACGGAGTCGAGAAGCCGCAGGATCTCCTCTTCGCCCAGTGGACGCGGCAGACTGCGTCCCCGACGGGTTCGTCGAACGTGACGGCTTGGATCGGCGTTGAGGTGGCCCTCGTCGACCAAGAAGCCGAACCAGCCCCGCAACGACGCCACGACGCGCGCCACGGTGGACGGAGCACGACCTCGGTCGAGCAGGGAGCCGATGTAGGCGTCAACGGCACCGTCGGTGAGATCGCTCATCGGCGTCTCGCGTTCGTCGAGCCACGCGAAGAACTGGCGAAGGTCGCGTCGGTACGCGTCGATCGTCGCCCGACTTCGCCCCTTCTCCACCGTCAGCCACACGAAGTACTCGTCAACGAGCTCGCTACGATTCGCCAATGAATCGTCCAAACACGATCTGCAGCGCAATGGTCATCGTCGAATCAACGAAGGGCTGATCGGCGAGCAGCGCGCGCAGCTCGTCGGGTTCGTACCAGCGAACCACGGCCGAAGTCTCCTCGGGCCCGGCGGGCTCGCGCTCGCGCATCGAGAGTCCGGTCGCCTCATAGACGTGCATCAGTTGGTCGGTCCAGCCGGGCGACACCATGAATGTCCCGAGCAGGCGCCAGTGCGATGCCTCGCAGCCCATCTCCTCGGCGAGCTCACGCTTGGCGGCGTCCAGCGGCAACTCGTCAGCGACGTCGAGCGTTCCGGCCGGTATTTCGATGTTGTACCGGTCAAAGGGCGCTCGATACTGGCGCACGATGCCGACGCGCCCCTTATCGTCGAGTGCCAAGATGGCGACCGCGCCGGGGTGCGACACGACGTCTCGGTGGTAGGAGTGGTTGTCGTGCTCAATGGTGCGCCGCTCGACGGTGAAGACCGACGACCGCAGCAGCGGTGCGACGGCGGTAATGCGAAAGTCGTCGCTCACGACGCAACGTCGACGGACGTCGGGTCGATGATGTGGGGCTCGCGCCCCTCCGCTCGCGACGCCGCCGCGGTGATCAGACCGAGGAACAGGGGGTGCGGACGATCGGGGCGCGACTTGAACTCAGGGTGCGCCTGGGTTCCCACGAAGAAGGGGTGATCACCGACTTCGACAAACTCGACGAGACGGCCGTCGGGTGACACGCCCGAACAGCGCATCCCGGCCTCTTCGAACTGGTTGCGGTAGCGTCCGTTGAACTCGTAGCGGTGGCGGTGGCGCTCGGACACGACACCGACGCCGTAGAGCTGATGGACGACGGAACCCTCTTCGAGCATCGCCGGACACGCGCCGAGACGCATGGTGCCACCGAGGTCAGTAACGTCCATCTGCTCGGCCATCAGTGCGATCACGGGTGCCGAGGTCGTCAACGAAAACTCCGTCGAGTGGGCGTCGCTCAGTCCGAGAACGTGGCGCGCGTACTCGACCACCATCACCTGCATGCCCAGGCAGATTCCGAGGTAGGGAATGTGCTGCTCGCGGGCGATGCGAGCGGTCGCGATCATGCCCTCGATGCCGCGCTCGCCGAATCCGCCCGGCACAATGATGCCATCCAGCTGGCGCAGGCGGTCGGCGTCGATGTCGGTGGGAACTCGCTCGGCCTCGAGCCATTCGATTCTCGTGGCGGCACCGACGGCGAAACCGGCGTGGCGAATCGACTCACCAACGGAGAGGTAGGCGTCGGGCATCGTAACGTACTTCCCGACGACACCGATGCGCAGGGTTCTCGTCGTGTTGTGCACGCGATGGACGACGGCGTTCCACGGTTCGAGATTGATGGGGTGCTCGTCGAGGTCAATGCCGAGCGTCTCGCACACGATGGTGTCGAGGCCCTCGCGGTGCAGGGTGCTCGGTATGTCGTAGATGCTCGCCTCGTCAACGGCCGAGATTACCGCCTGAATGGGGACGTCACAGAGCAGCGAGATCTTGCGTTTCAGCCCGTCCGAAATCGGCTGGTCGCTTCGACAGACGATCACGTCTGGCTGAATGCCGCGGGAACGAAGCTCGGTCACGGAGTGCTGCGTCGGCTTCGTCTTTTGCTCCCCCGACGGTGCCAGGTAGGGCACCAGAGTGAGGTGGACGTAGCAGACGTTGCCCCGTCCGGCGTCTCGCCGATATTGGCGAATCGACTCGATGAAGGGGACAATCTCGATGTCGCCCACGGTTCCACCGATTTCCACGATGACGACGTCCGCCCCCATCGCGCCAACGCGTCGAATGCGTTCCTTGATCTCGTCGGTGATGTGGGGAATCACCTGCACGGTCTTGCCGAGGTAGTCGCCGCGGCGTTCCTTGGCGATCACGTTCGAGTAGACCGATCCCGTCGTCGTATTGGAGACCCGCGTCAGCGACTCATCGATGAAGCGCTCGTAGTGCCCGAGATCGAGATCGGTCTCGGCACCGTCGTCGGTGACGAACACCTCCCCGTGCTCGCCCGGATTCATCGTGCCCGGGTCGACATTGAGGTACGGATCGAGCTTGCACATCGTGACCTTGAGGCCGCGCGACTTGAGGAGACGTCCGAGCGACGAGGCCGTCAGGCCCTTGCCGAGGGAGCTGGAGACTCCGCCGGTGACGAAGACGAATTTTGTCATTCCCACACCGGCATGTTCACGGACTCCCAGTGTAGTGACTGACGCGGTGCCGAACGAGGTATTAGGGCCGAGGATCGAGCAAACGCGTCGCTAGCGCGCGCGCCTCGGTGGTCCGGTGCTCGCCGGTGAGCATTCGCGCAATTTCGCCGACCCGGTCGTCACCGCGTACCTCGCGCACTGACGTGACGGTCCGTCCCCCCGATACGCCCTTCTCGATCACGAAATGGTGGTCGGCCTTCGCCGCTACCGAGGCGAGGTGCGTGACCATCAGCACTTGGCGATCGCGCGCCAGCTCGGCGAGACACGTTCCAATCTGTTGGGCAACGTGGCCGCCGATACCGGCGTCTACTTCGTCAAAGACGGTCACGACGCCGTCGCTCGTCGTTACCAGCGCGACCGCGAGCAGCAACCGACTCAGTTCTCCGCCGCTTGCGAGAGCCTGAACGGAGCCTTCGGGTCGGCCAACGTTCGGCGTGAACCACAGCTCAGCCAACGAGCCGTCGTCGCCGTCCACGCTGAAGCGCACCGACGAACCCGCTAGCGCAACGCGCGTGAGCTGTTCGCGCACCGCGTTGGTGAGGTGTCTAGCCGCGATCTCGCGATCTTGACGAGTGCGTAGCGCGAGCGCCACCTCCTCACGCGCTAGCTCGGCGATCTCGTCATCGAGCCGCGCGAGGCGTTGGGCGGCGTCTCGCGTGAACGCGCGTTCACCCCGGAGTCGCTCGAGCGTCTCGAGCGCACTCGCGAGGGATCCGCCGTACTTGCGCGCGAGTCCCTGCAGCAACGCCACTCGTCGCTCCAGCGCGTCAAACGTGGAGGGATCGATAGCGTCACCTTCGGCGAGGGTTCGCAGGTCGCTCACCGCGGCTCGCGCGCTGGTCAGGGCGCCGCGCAGCGTCGCGACGACATCGGCGACACCGTCGGAACTGGGGATGGACGCCAGCGCTCGCGCGTACGCCGACAGTATGGCCCCGTCGTCGTCACCGTCAAACATCTCCACCGCGGTGACGATCGCGTTACGCCCGTCGCGAATCGACGTCCATCGCTGCAACGTCACCAGGGCGTCGTCGAGTTCATCCGGGGACGTGACGTTGCCCGCCTCGAGCTCGGCGATCTGGTGGTCGAGCAGAGCCAGTTCGCGCTCGCGCGTCGCCGCGTCACCCCCCAGCGAGTCGCGCAGTACGCGCGCGTCATCGAGTCGCCGGCGCACATCGCGCAGGTCCGCGGTTTCCACCGAACCGAACGAATCAACCAGACGCAAGACGTCGCTGCGCTGGCGCAGCGTCAGCGAATCTTGTTGGCCGTGGATCGCGATCAGTGGTTGGGACCTGGCACGAAGACCTTCGGCGCTGGTGGCGACGGCATTGATGGTGCTACGCAGTCGCCCGTTCGCCGTGCGTTCTCTCGACAACACGACCTCGGTGTCATCGCGGTCGCGAAAGACCGCAGCCACGCGAAGTGCGTCGCTTCGCGCGTTCTTGTCGATGACGTAATCCACGCCCAGACAGAGGTTGAGGGCTCCGAGCAGGAGCGTTTTGCCCGCACCCGTCTCGCCGGTGATGACGTTGAGCCCCGGACCAAAGTCGAGGACGGCGTCGTCGATGATGCCGAGTCCGCTCGCGTACAGCTCGACGAGCTGGGCGTTAGGCATGACCTTCGCGAAGACTTTCACGCAAACGAAAGCCCAGCTCGAACCGGCGCGTCTCAACCACGCGGACGGGCGTGGCGCTGCGCGACACGGCCACCGACTCGCCTGGTTCGATCGAGCCAATGGTTCGTCCGTCGGCGACCACCTCGGCGGATTTCGTCACCGCTTCGAGGCGCACGACTTTGTCGCCCGCGACCACGATCGATCGGTCGATCGTGAAGTGCGGCGCGATTGGGGTGAGTACCATCACCGCGAGCGTGGTGTCGATAACCGGTCCGCCGGCCGAGAAGTTGTACCCGGTGCTGCCGGTGGGCGTGGCGACCATAACGCCGTCGGCCGAGTACGTCAGGTACTCGTCGTCGTCGACGTAACTGCGCACTCGAACCATGTGTCCAGCGTGCGCACGTTCGACGACGACCTCGTTGAGTGCGAACTGAGTCGAGTCCTGTCGGGGCAACGAGATCTGCAGGGCGAGGCGTTCCACGACGTGTGGGTCGGCCAGCGCCCGCTGGATATCGTGAATCAGTTCCGCCGAGGGAACATTCAGGAGAAACCCGAGGCGTCCGAGATTGACGGCCATTATTCGCGCACCCAGTTCGTGGGCCAAGCGCGCCGATTTGAGAAAAGTCCCGTCGCCCCCGAGACTGACCACCAGTGTGTCAGCGGACACCGTGGGCGTGGTTCCGACGTCGAGCAGGTGCAACTCGGACGTGATCGCGCTCGTACGCAACTGGCGACCCACCTCATCGGCGAGGACGACGGCGTCGGACCGATTGCTGAAAGCAGTGAATAGTAGGTCGGCCACGGTTCTCCTCGTCCCCATGGTAGTGAGACCACACGTGACCGGCCATCACGCTAACGATGCCGCGATCGTGCAGCGGACAGCGTCCCGCCGGTGAACGCCCGGGTGGCGCCGTCAATCCCAGACGCCGCGTTACTGGCTCGCCGTGCGTGACGTGGTAACCGCTGACGGCTTGATCGAACCGGCGGGTTGCGAGGACCAGTTCCGCGACGTCCTCGCCGAACAGTTCACACGGTGTCGCGACTAGGGCCTCGTCCCGTAGAGTTGCCCCCATGACACCGAAGACCGCGCGCGTGATCATGGCCGTGGTTGTCGCCGTGACCGCGGCGGTGACTCTCGGGTTCGTCGCCCGGTCGCATCATTCGGCCCTCGGGGGCGTTATCTCCCTAAGTAACCAGGTGACGCTGAGGGCGCCGACCGAGCTCATCGGCGGCTGCGCGGAACAACGCCTCGACCACGGCCGCGACATCGATCCGCCCAGCCACAGCGATCAGGAGAACGACGAGTGCCTGCCCGCCCAGCACGTGCGACGTGGCTCCAACGGCCGACCTCTCGCGGGGGTATCGTGAATCGTGACCTCAGCCGCATGGCGAGACGTGCCGTGAGACCCGGAGTTCTTGGAGTCGGTCGACGGTCGCGCGACCGCGCCGGGCTCGCCAACGCGGGGGTGTCGATGGTCTCGATGCTGGTATCGCTCGTCATCCTCGGCGTACTCGCGTACGTCGCCATTAACTTTCTCACCTCGCCGTCGGCTACCTCGCCGGTAGTGCCTGGTCCATCTCCGACGTCAGCTGCGACACCGGCGACGGGCCAACCTCTGTCGAGTGTTCTCTCACTCGCGGTGGTGACCGCCTGTCGCGCTGACTTCACGTCAGTCCAGACCGCGGTCAGCGACTACCGTGCCGTGTCGGGATCCAATCCCCCCGCCGGTACTGCGTGGGCGACGGCAACGGCGGGTGGCGGCCCCTTTCTGCAATCGTGGCCCACGGGCAACGGCGCGTACGCCATTACCTGGAACGGCGTGAACCTCATTGTCACGCCGCGCTCGGGTGTCGCGTCAGTAGGCAACGTCGGTAGCCAGACGCCACCAACTGGCTGCTACGCCGCTCGCTAGCGCTCGCTCGATAGGTCGCGCCAACGCTTGATCGAGCGGGGCGCGAGCGCGTGCACTACGTGAACGCCACGCTAGCGACTGTGACGCCAACGAAGATGGTGCAGATGACGTGGTCCCTTCGAGGCCTCTGGCCGGTGCACCACCCCATTGGCGAATGTCTCACGGTCAATCCGTCGCATGGTTGGCAGACCAGGCAACACACCGACGGTGACGATCACGCCAATAAGGGCCAGACCCTCGCGCAGTCCGGTCCAGCGAATCAACACCGTCATGGCTAACGAGCCGAGCGCCATGCCCGCCACCTCGCTCGCCTCGAGCGCTCCCAACACGCGTCCCAGTCGCTCGTTGGGAACGATATGTTGCAGCACGGTAATCGCGTTGACGTCGACGACCGAGTTCGCGAGGCCGATGAGCCACATCGATAACAGCGCTGATCCGAGGTTGGGCGCCGCCGCGATGAGTAGCAGTGGCACCGCCCACACGATCACCCCCAACGCAAAATCCGTTGCGAGGTGGGCGCGCTCAATGAGCATCAGTGCCACTAACCCGCCCACCAAGCCACCGATACCCAGCAGTGACTCCATGAGCCCCAGTCCAGAACTGCCGATGTGCAGCAGGTGCAGTGCGATGGCGACGGTGAAGACGGCCGACGCGCCAGCGACGACGCATTGGAGGACGTACAGCACGACCAGAACCAGGACGTTGCGGTCGGCCCGAATGAGTCGAAACCCGTGGACGGCCCGCGTTAAGAAGCTTTCAGCGTGAATAGCCGCGGCCTCGGAGTGCTCGACGTACGTCGCGCCGGACTGGACGTCACGCTCCTCGTTTGCGGGCGGCCGAATGGATAGTACGAGCAGCGCAGACCACACGAACGTTGTGCCATCGAATACGAACGCGGTCGTGACGTTCGTGAACGCCAGCAAAAATCCCGCGAGGGCGGGACCGGCAAAGAAGCCGACGCTCTCGATGGTGCTCGATACGACGTTGGCTCCCGCCACTTCGTCGTCGCTACGCGCCAGCTGGGGAAGGATTGACGCCTGCGCGGGCCGAAACGCCGTACCGGCCATGCCGACGAGCACGATAAGCACGTAGACGTACCACTTGGACGCGTGCAGGCCGACGAGTGACGCCGCAACGACCACCAGCGCCAGTCGCACGACGTCGGAGACGACCATGACGAGTTTGCGGCTGTACTCGTCAGCAAACGTCGAGGTGAACGGCGCCACCGTCGCTATGGCGACGTAACGAGCAACGGCGACTTCGCCAACCGCCACAGTTCCGCCGGTGCGGTACACGAATACCACCGCACTGAGTGCGAAGACGCCGTCGCCAATCAGGGAGCCGGCGAAGGCGTAGAAGATACGCCGTAGGGCGCCGTTGGCGAATACGTGTGACATTGCGACTCGTGATGACCGTAGTTCCGTGCGGATGATGCTCACTGACTCATCGCTTCTCGTCGGTGCGGCGCATATCGCGCCGACTCATGACCTACTGACCAATACCCGAGACGCACGATGGCCGTCGATGGCGTCACGCCCATCGAGCGACCGACACCGTCGCCGCCGGCGTAGCCCCACGGCCGTTGCGGACCTTCAACGTTCGCTCGACCACACGCCGGCAACGAGTCGAACCTCAGGCTCATTGCGAGTCAGCCAGAATCAACTCGCCGACTTGGCGGCCAGCGCCTCAAAGTGCTCGTACAAGCGAGGCTCGTCCATCTCGCCACGCAGATAGATCGCCCGCGCCTTCACCTTGGTCCACATGGCCTGGAAGCCGAGCAGGTCGGTCAGCAGATTCACGTCGAGCACGCCATGCTTGACGAAACTTCCCGCCGTTTCACCGAAATTGAGAACCTTGCGGGCCGACTCGTTGTCGATCGAGCCATCATCAGCGTTGAACGACGCCGAGAAGATCTCCCTCATCGCGTCGTCGAGGCCCATATCGGTCCCCCAGCGCATCAGATCCACAATCAATTTCGCGTCGTCGTACGTTGCCGGCATACATCCCCCTTTTGGTAGACCCCGCTCATTGGCACCTCGAGCGGCGTCAATGGCCCCTGTATAGCACACCAAATTCGCCGGCCGACGCTCCCACAGCCGTTCCTACTGGCAAGATGGCTACGTTGGCGCTAGGACTGCGAGACGCGCCGACCACGTCGGTCGTAGTCGTGAAACTGAGAGAACTCATACTCGATGAAGGCTGGACCTTCTCTCGACCCGTCGCTGACGGCGACTATTTGTGGCTACGTTCGCGGCGAGCCTTGCGACGTTGGTTCGAAGGCCGCCAAAAGCTCCGGGACTCGAAACGTCGCGTACCCAATCGACTGATCGGCAATCCCGTACGGGAGATAGAGCGTCTCGTTGTGAACGAGCGAACCGCACGAGTACACGACGTTTGGTACATAGCCAT
>JAKBCI010000031.1 GCA_021807965.1 Actinomycetes bacterium | reverse complement strand
GCGCGTGGCGCTCGCGGCCCTGACGATGGCCGAGTACTTCCGCGACGTGAAGAACCAGGACGTGCTGCTGTTCATCGACAACATCTTCCGCTTCGTGCAGGCCGGCTCCGAAGTGTCGACCCTGCTCGGACGAATGCCGAGCGCGGTTGGCTACCAGCCGACGCTGGCCGACGAGATGGGCGAACTCCAAGAGCGCATCACGTCGACGCGGGGCCGGTCGATCACCTCGCTCCAGGCCGTCTACGTGCCCGCCGACGACTACACCGACCCGGCGCCCTTCACCACGTTCACGCACCTGGACGCGACGACCGAGCTCAGTCGTCAGATCGCCGCGCTCGGCATCTACCCGGCGGTGGACCCGCTGACCTCGACGTCGAACATCCTCGCTCCCGAGATCGTGGGCGAGCGCCACTACCAGGTGGCCCGTCAGGTCCAGCAGATCCTCCAGCGCAACAAGGAGCTCCAGGACATCATCGCCATTCTCGGCCTGGACGAGCTCTCCGAAGAGGACCGCATCACCGTCTCGCGGGCGCGCAAGATCCAGCGGTTCTTGTCCCAGCCGATGTTCGTCTCGAAGGTGTTCACCGGCATCGACGGGATCAACGTGCCCGTCGCCGAGACGATCGAGTCGTTCGAGCACCTCGTCAAGGGCGACCTGGACGTCTACCCCGAGCAGGCCTTCTTGAACGTCGGCGGCGCCGCCGACGTTGAGCGCAAGGCCGCCGAGCTGGCGAAAGAGTAGCCGTGGCGACGCTGATGGTCGAGATCGTGACGCCCGAAGCGGCGCTGTGGTCGGGGGAGGCGTCGGCGCTGATCGCGCGATCATCGGACGGCGACTTCACGATTCTGGCCGAGCACACCGCGACCGTGGGGGACGTTGTCCCCGGCGTCGTGCGCGTGCAGACGGTCGACGGCGAACTGGCCTTCGCCGTGCACGGCGGCTACTTTCAGGTGGGCCGCGACGGCGAGGGCGTGACGCGCGCCACCGTGCTCGCCGGGGTGGCCGAGCGAGCGACGGAGATCGACGTGGCGCGCGCGCAGTCCGCGAAGGAGCGCCTCCAGGCCGAACTGGCCACCCTCACCAAGGCTGACGGGGCTGACCAGGCCGCGGCGCTGCTCGCCAGTTCGGCGCTCGAGCGGGCCGAGCTTCGTCTGCGCGCGGCGTCCTAGGCGCTACGTCGTAGGTCCCCGGCGCACTCGTGTGGCCTCGTTGACGCGGGGCCGAACGCGGATGAGATAGTAGAGCGCTACGAGGGCGGCGGTGGCGTCGCCCATCGACGCGAGCACCACCAGCGCGGCGACCCAGCGCCACTTACGGCGTCCGAGTTGGGCGAAGGTAGCTGACGGCGTCCCCACCACACTGGCGAGAGCCCACGCCAGCGTGACCAGCGTCGTGGCGATCAGCAACGAACCCAGTAGCCCCAGGTACTCGCCACCGGTGAACGACAGCGTCTCGCCGAAGACGCGCACGCTCAACGAGGTGCCTAACGGCACGACGAGCCGGTTTCGCTTTCCGAGCTACCGCGCGCTGACGTAGTCGAGCAGGTCGCGCTTCTCGTTCTCGAGTTCGTGGACGCGAGCCTTCACGACGTCGCCGATGGAGACGAGACCGACGAGCATCGCCGACTCGACGACGGGGACGTGGCGGATGCGCTTCTCGGTCATGAGCGACATCAGTTGATTCACCGAGGTCGCCTCCGTGCACGTGGTGACGTCGGTGCTCATCAGAGCGCTCACTCGCTCATCGAGGGCGTCGGCGCCGTCGCGCGCGATGGCCCGCACGACGTCACGCTCACTGAGGACGCCGGTGAGCGGTCCCACGCCTCCCACGACGACGAGCGCGCCGATGCCGCGCTCCTTCAGCATCGCCACGGCGTCGCGCACCGAGCGCTCCTGGTTGATGGTGGCGACGTCGCGGCCCTTGGTCGCCAGCAGGTGGGATACGTTCACGATCCTCCTTCGTAGTGGCGAGGAGTCTCCCCGTACGGGGACGTTAACGCGTGACCGACCGACGCGCAACGTTTTGGCTCGTGTTCTGTTTCACGTGGGTCAGAAACCGGCCGTCGTGAACTCTTGGAGCTTGTTGTGCCGGTGAAACGTTTCGATAGTGCGCACGGTGCCCGAGCGCGATCGCACGACGAGGGACTGCGTGGTGGCGCCAAACTCGGTGAAGCGCACCCCCTTCAGAAAATCGCCGTCGGTGACCGCGGTCGCGGAGAAGTAGCAGTTGTCGCCGGTAACGAGGTCGTCGGTCGTGAGCACCCGGTCGAGGTCGTAGCCCATCGCCTCGGCGGTCTGCCGTTCGACCTCGTCGCGCGGGTACAGCACGCCCTGAATCTCGCCGCCCAGTCCCTTCAGCGCCGCCGCCGCGATGACGCCTTCGGGCGTGCCGCCGATGCCGAGCAGGATGTCCGCGCCCGAGTTGGGCCAGCCGGTGGCGATCGCGCCGGTGACGTCCCCGTCCGAGATCAATAGGACGCGAGCCCCGGCCTCGCGAACTTCGGCGATCAGCTCGTGGTGGCGGGGCCGGTCGAGCACCACGACGCCGAGCTCCTGGACGGGCTTGCCGAGTCGCTTGGCCAGCTCGCGCAGATTGTCGGTCGCCGTCGCGTTGACGTCGACCGCGCCGCGGCCCCTCGGCCCGACGGCGATCTTGCGCATGTACACGCACGGTCCAGGGTTGAACATGGTGCCGCGCTCGGAGAGGGCGATCACCGACACCGCTCCCTTGCGACCCATCGCGGTGAGCGTCGTGCCGTCGATCGGGTCGACCGCGACGTCAACGAGGGGTGGGCGACCGTCGCCGATGTGCTCGCCATTGAAGAGCATCGGGGCCTCGTCCTTCTCGCCTTCGCCGATGACGACGATGCCGTCCATGGCGACCGCGCCCAGCACGAAGCGCATGGCGTCCACCGCTGCGCCGTCGGCGGCCATCTTGTCGCCGCGCCCGGCCCAGCGGGCTGCGGCAATGGCCGCGGCTTCGGTGACGCGAATCATCTCCAGGGCGAGATTGCGGTCTGGTTTCGACGGTGGCTGCACGTTCGAGATGGTAGCCCGCCCGGCGTTGACCAGGTCGAAGTTGCGCCAACGCGGACCGGCAATACTTGGTGGGTGAGCTCAGTGCTAGTCAAGCCGGCGGGACCGTTATTCGGCGACGTCCAGGCGTTTGGCGCCAAGAACGCGGTTCTGAAGCAGATGGCGGCCTGTCTGCTCGCCTCCGGCGAGCACCGCTTGACAAATGTGCCGGCGATCAGTGATGTCGCCGTTATGTCCCGGCTGCTCGAGGCGGTCGGCTGCACGGTCACGGCTGAGGCGCACGCCCTGCGCATCATCGTCCCCGAGGTCGAGGGCCTTCGGCCGGTGGCTCCCGCCCACCTCTTCGAGGCCATGCGAGCCTCCATCGTGGTACTGGGTCCGCTGCTCGCGCGCTGCGGCGAGGCTCACATGGCGCTGCCCGGCGGCGACGACTTCGGGCAGCGCCCGATCAATTTTCACACCGACGGACTGAGCGCGATGGGCGCGGTCTTTGACAACGATCGGGCGCGGATCCGTGCGACGGTGACGCGGCCTCGACTGCGAGCTACGCGCATCACGCTCGAGTACCCGAGTCACACCGCGACGGACAACCTGCTGATGGCCTGCGTGCTCGCCGACGGTCGTTCCGTCATCGACAACGCCGCGCGCGAGCCCGAGGTCGAGGATCTCGGCCGCCAGCTCATCGCGATGGGCGCGAGGATCGAGGGACTGGGCACGTCGCGCCTCACGATCGACGGCGTGGCGTCGTTGTCGCCGGCCGAGCACGAGGTGATACCCGATCGGGTGGTCGCGGCGACCTACTTGGCCGCCGGGCTGATCACCGGCGGCGCCATCCGCGTCATCGACGCGCGCCCCGACCACATGGAGATGCTGCTGCGCAAGATCGACGCGATGGGTGGCGTGGTGGACGTCACCGGTCCGGGCGTCGTGGCGCGCGGGCCCAAGCGGCTGCGCGGCTGTGACGTGGCGACACTGCCGTACCCGGGGGTGGCAACTGACTATAAGCCCCTGATCACCACGATGCTCGCGATCGCCGAGGGCGTGTCGGTGGTCAGCGAGAACCTCTTCGTGGGGCGGTTTCGCTACGTTGACGAGCTCGTCCGGCTCGGCGCGAACATCACCACCGAGGGTCACCACGCGATGATTCGTGGCGTGGACCACTTCGTGGGCACCACCGTGCGCGCGACCGACATTCGAGCCGCCGCCGCGCTGGTGCTCGCCGGGCTGGTCGCCGATGGCGCGACGACGGTCGATGGTTTCGAACACGTCGAACGAGGCTACGACAGCTTCGTCGAGCGGCTCATCGCACTCGGCGCGCGACTGGAGATCGCTCGATGATCGCGCGCGACCCCGACGAGCTGTTCGACGAGGCCCGTCGCGGCTCGCGCTCGGCCCTGGCCCGACTCATCACCTACGTGGAGTCGGGCGGGTCCAACCAGCGCGCCACCATTGCCCGCGCCTACCGGGCGCCGGCCCCCTACGTGGTCGGGCTTACCGGACCACCGGGGGCGGGCAAGTCCACGCTCACCGATCAACTGCTCACGACGGTCCTCGCGAGGGGCACCGTCGACGACGAGGCGATCAGCGAGATCGGCGTGCTCTGCGTCGATCCGAGCTCTCCCTTCACCGGCGGGGCGATCCTGGGTGACCGGATTCGAATGCAGGACCACGCGACGAACGATCGCGTCTTCATCCGCTCGATGGCGACCCGGGGTCATTTGGGCGGCCTGTCGCTGGCGGTGCCCGACGCCGTTCGCGTCTTGGGGGCCGCTGGCTTCACGCTGGTGTTCGTCGAAACGGTCGGCGTCGGCCAGATGGAAGTGGACGTCGCGTCAGCGGCCGACACGACCGTCGTCGTGACCAACCCCGGTTGGGGCGACGCGATGCAGGCGAACAAGGCCGGCCTGCTCGAGGTGGCCGACATCTTCGTCATTAACAAGGCCGATCGGGCCGGCCTGCGCGAGACGCGCCGTGACCTCGAGCAAATGCTCGATCTCGGAACGCCCAAGGACCCCCGACCACCCATTCTCGAGACGGTCGCGACTGACGGGTCTGGGGTGGACGCCCTGTGGTCGGCGATCGTCGAGCATCGCCGCCTCATTCACGGCGACCGGCGCGACGAGCATCGCGATACCCAAGCTCGCGCTGAGCTCGATCGGGTGCTCGCGGTGATGCTGCGGGCGCGCGTCGGGGAGTTGGCGTCGGGACGGGCCTACGCCGAGCAGATCGCCCGGCTGCGCGCGGGCGAGACCGACCCCTACCGAGCGGCCGAGGCGTTACTGTCGGAGTCGTGATTGGCGCCGTCGTCGGCTACGACCTGCTCTTCCTAGCGCACGTGCTGGCTGCGGTAGCGACGTTCACGGTGCTGATCGTGATGCGCACGAGCGCCGGCCAGGTCGCTCGGGGAGCGGACGCGGCGGTACAGCGTACCCGGTTCCCCGATCGGCGCAACTGGGCGGCGCGACTGATCCACGTGCTGCCGATTACGGGCGTCGCGATGTCGATCGCCGGCACGAGCGACGTCTCACTCACCCGTCCCTGGATCGACACGGGCATCGTCTGCTACCTCGCCGCCGCCGCCCACCTCGAGGCGCGCACGCTGCCCCAGGAGCGGGTAGTCGCTGAGGTCATCGCCCACGACGGGGCCGCTTCACCCCAGCGTGGACGCGAATTGGGGCGATCGGTGGATACGGTGCTCGCCCTGCTCGCGGTGGCCCTGCTCGCGATGCTGATCCAGTTCTAGCCGTGGCGTCGGGGCACCACGCTGCGGTCGTGGCGGCGATACGCGCGCGGTACCACCACAGCGCGCCCGAGGTCGGCTACGAGGTACGCGAGACGCCGTGGGGCGTCCTCGGTCACCTCGGCCCGTACCGCCGGGCGATCATCAGGGTTGGCGACGCGTCCGATGGTCGCGTCGTCGATGAGGTGATCGGCGAGGGACCCGACGTCATCTGGGTCGAGGACCGCGAACGGACTCGGCGGCTCGCGCCGCTCTTTGCGCGCGCGGGCTACGTCGCCACGCGAGCCACCGTCTACCTCGCGCTGGACGGGCCGGTCACGTTGTCCTATCCCGTGCGCTCGGAGCTGCGCGCGACGCGCGACGTCGAGGACTTCGCGCGTCGCAAGCTCACCTACTTCGCCGACGGCGTGGCGCCGAGTGCGGCGGCGCTCGCTCGTGAGGTCGCGACGCGCGACGCGGAGCGGTCGGTGGCCAGCTGGTACCTCGTCGAGTTCGACGGCGACGTCGTCGGCGTACTCGCCGCCTACGACGACGAGACGCCTATCGTCTTCTTGCTCGCGACACGTCCGGACCAGCGAGCTCGGGGTCACGCGTCGGGGGCGCTGGCGCGCTGGGTCGCGTCGGGCCCGGCGCGCACGCACGTGATCAACGCGACCGAAGGCGCCGCGCCCGAACGGCTCTACCGACGCCTGGGCTTTGACGACGAGGTGTACTGGTACCAGCGTTTTGAGAAGATCTAGGCGAGAAACGAGGCTCGTCCCACCATCCCGGCCGCGACCGTGGCGTTGGTCAGCTCGTCGATGAGCACGAAGCTGCCCGTCACGCGATTGTCTCGGTAGTCGTCGACGACGAGGGGGTCGGCCGTCTCGAGGGTGACGAGCCCGATGTCGTTCGTACGCAGTTCCGCGTGGTCGTTGACGACGAGGGTCGCCACGTCGACGACGCCGTCGATGGCGACGACGCGCGCCGGCGTGACTCGCGTGGTGTGCTTGAGGCGCAGTCGCTGGCCAGAACCTAACGGGCGTTCGCCGAACCAGCAGAGGGTGGCGGACAGCTCGTTGGTCACGCGAGGCAGGGGCGCGCGGGCCAGTAGATCACCGCGGCCGGCGTCGGTCTCGTCGGCCAACGCTACGTCGATGGACAGCCCCGCCCCCGCGTCGGCACTGCGTCCGCCGTGCAGGGTGTTGAGCGCCGTGATCGTCGTTTCGATCCCCGCCGGCAAGAGCGTAACCACGTCGCCTTCGTGCAAGGTGTCGCCGTTGACCATTCCCGCGTACGTGCGCCCGCCGCCGGGCTGGCGCAGGACCCACTGAATCGGCAGTCGGGGTCCGTTGGTGGCGTTGGTCCACGCGCCGGCGTCGGAGTCCTCCAGCGCGTCGAGCACGGTTGGACCGTGGTACCAGGGCGTGTGGTCGGAGGTTTCGACGACGTTGTCGCCGAGCAGCGCCGAGGTCGGCACGCACGTCACGACACCGAACCCGAGCTCGCCCGCCACCGTTTCCACCTCGTCCACCACGCTCTGGAAGGCCGATGGTGACCAGTGCACGGTGTCCATCTTGTTCACGGCGACCACGAGTCCGCGCACGCCGAGCAGCGCCGCGATGCAGAGGTGGCGTCGCGTCTGTTCCTTGAGACCGTGCGCCACGTCGACGACGACGAGGGCGAGATCGGCCGTCGAGGCGCCCGTCGCCATGTTGCGGGTGTACTGCACGTGCCCGGGGCAGTCGGCGATGATGAACTTGCGTCGCGGCGTCGAGGCGTAGCGATAGGCGACGTCGATGGTGATGCCCTGCTCGCGCTCGGCGCGCAGCCCGTCGGTGACGAAGCTCAAGTCGAGGTCACCGACGCCGCGTCGCTCGGACGCATTCACGACGGCGTCGAGCTGGTCGTCGAAGAGCTGTCGCGTGTCGACCAGCAGTCGTCCGATGAGCGTCGACTTGCCGTCGTCAACGGAGCCAACGGTGGCTAGGCGCAGCAGGTCGGACGTCAGGGCCACTTAGAAGTAGCCCTCACGCTTGCGGTCTTCCATCGCGGTCTCGGAAAACCGGTCGTCGGCGCGCGTCGCGCCGCGCTCGGAGACATTGGCGGTAGCCACCTCGTGCACGATGGCGGCGACGGTCGCGGCGTCGGACTCGACGGCACCGGTGCACGTGGCGTCGCCCACGGTGCGGTAGCGCACCAGCCGGCGTTCGACTCGCTCGCTCGGGCGGGCCTCGACGTGCTCGTTGACCGCGAGCCACATGGCGTCGCGACGGACGACGTCGCGCTCGTGGGCGAAGTAGATCGATGGCAACGCGACGGCCTCTCGTTCGACGTACTGCCAGATGTCCAGCTCGGTCCAGTCCGACAGGGGAAAGGCGCGAAGGTGCTCGCCGGGATTGACGCGCCCCTGATACAGCTGCCACAGCTCGGGTCGCTGGTGGCGCGGCTCCCATTGGCCAAAGGCGTTGCGAAAGGACAAGATGCGTTCCTTGGCGCGCGCCTTGTCTTCGTCGCGTCGGGCACCGCCAAAGGCGGCGTCAAAGCCGTGCTCAACAATTGCGTCGAGCAGCGCCACCGTCTGCAGGCGATTGCGCGAACCCCGAGGACCGGGATCGGCGGCGCGGCCACGGTCTATGGCGTCCTGCACGCTCGCTACGATCAAGCGAGCACCGATGGTCGCTACGGTCTGGTCGCGAAAGGCGAGAACTTCGGGGAAGTTCTGCCCGGTGTCGACGTGCATCACCGGAAACGGGAGGCGACCCGGAGCGAAGGCCTTGACGGCCAGGTGGAGCAGAACGGCGGAATCCTTGCCACCCGAGAAGAGCAGCACCGGCCGTTCGCACTCCGCCGCCACTTCGCGCAAAATGTAGACGGCGTGTGATTCGAGCAGCGAGAGGTGGTCGGTCGAGGTCGGGGGGCGCAGGGGTATCAAGGTCATGGGTTCCGTTCCTCGAATAGTCTACAATATCACTAGGAATTATAAAACTTATCGAGGTCTCCCCATGATGATACCTAGCCCCTTCTCGCGTGCGGAGTTGGCATCGCTCGCCGCGGACTTCGAATCGGCCGACCCGGCTGACATCATTCGCTGGGCCTTCGACCGGCTCGGCGACGTGGTCGTGGCGTGCTCGTTCGAAGACGTGGTCTTGGTGCACCTGGTACGCGAGCAGCAACCCGACGCGCGGTTCGTCTTCTTGGACACCGGCGGCCACTTCCCCGAGACGCTCGACTTCGTCGACCAGATTGAGCGCGAGTGGGCGATCACCCTGTCTCGAACCCAAGCCGGTCCCGAGGCCGCCGACTGGCCTTGTGGGACGTCGCGTTGCTGTGAGTTGCGCAAGGTCGCACCGCTGCGCGCCGCTCTGGCCGGACGGGCGGGGTGGTTGACGGCCCTGAAGCGCGTGGACGCGCCAACGAGGTCGTCGACGCCGATCGTGAGCGTCGACGAGAAATTTGGACTCATCAAGGTGAATCCACTCGCCACCTGGACCGACGACGACATCGCGTACTACCTCTCGCACCACGACTTGCCCTCGCACCCACTGTGGGCGCGAGGCTACGCGTCGATTGGCTGCGCCGCGGTAACCACGCCTCCCGCGGACCCAACGAACCGTCGATCGGGTCGTTGGTCCGGTGGCGACAAGGTCGAATGTGGTCTACACGAGGTGTAACATCCACCATTTTCACGAAATTGCCTTGTAGTTTTAACGGCGATGTCGAGTGAGAACGGACGAACGCAGGCCGGATGCTACTGATCATCCTCGTCCTGCTGTGGGGTGCGTTTCTCGTCCCCGCCGTGGTCCGTAAAATCCGAGACTGGCGCAACGAGCAGTCGATCGAGCACTTTCACTTAGAACACGACGTCCTGTCTCGTCGAGCGGTTGTGGCGCCGTTACATCGCCTTGACGAGCGTGACGAATACGAGGACTACGGTGCGTACACCGAGTACGGCAGCGACGGTGACGGCTACGCGAACGACTACCCGGCGCCGCGACGGGTGGCGCCCGCGGACCGAGGCAGCGCGCGCGTCACGCGACCGCGCCTGACGGTCGTGCACGACGACGACACGTACCAGACGATCGAATCGCGCAGTTCGTGGGATGACTGGGCCGCCGACTACGAGTTCGACGAGCCGAGTCCGCGGCGAGCGTCGGCGAGCTCGCGCGTATCGGACGAGCGCTCGTCGCGCGCACGCCCAGCGAGCAACCGGTACGTGGCTGCCTATTCCTCAACGCCGTCCACGTCGCCGGTGTTGCGCGACGCGCGGGCCACGCGGCGCTCCATGCGCGCCCGACGCCGTGTCGTCTTTATTCGTCTCGTCCTCGCGGCCGTCGTTCTCACGGTCGCCGCCGTCGCCGCGGGCTACTCGTTCGTGTGGGACCTCGCGATCTTGGCGTGGATCGGCGTCGTCGCGTTCGTTGCCCTCGCCCTCTACGCCGTGAGCCGGGGCTACCTACACGAATCGTCGGTTGGCCTCGGCGGACGTCGCCAGTCTCTCGCGACGGTTGAGCCGCTCGATCGTTACCGACGTGACGACGAGTGGCGCGGCGAACCGGATTACGACGACTACGAGCGGTCCGACGCGTACAACGCGCGTTCGCGGAACTACGCTGACACGACGCCTGCCCGATCGGCGGGCGACGTGCGATTCGACCGTTACGCATTGGGGTAAACTGAGTGCTCCTTCGGGGGTGTAGCTCAATTGGTAGAGCGCTACGTTCGCAATGTAGAGGCAGTGGGTTCGAATCCCATCACCTCCACTCCGTGGGACACGTAGTTCGTTGGTCCACGATCTCGTCGGCGTCTCGGGATTGATCGAACCAGCTGGTGTCGCGTGTAGATCTCGAAGGCCAGATGTTCCGATGGCTAGAGTTCCGTCCCGGGATTTTCTCGCTCGTTCCTACGTGAGCGTTCGAGTACTTGGCGAAGTATTGGCAGTACGGCACGGTCCTTTTCTCGACCGGCCGCCTCCTTAGAGCGGATGACGTCGGCAAGCGCGGCAACGACGATCGTCACGGTGTCCGTAAGTTGCTCTCTGGTGGCGGACCGACGCAGATCATCGTAGCCTCGCGTGCCATCTGGAAGAAGGGCGATGTCCAAGTATCCGTGTTTCGTCACGTACGTCCAGGTTGTGCCCTGCTCAAATGATCTCTCATCGAGTGGCACTTCCAATGGTTCTTCCATATCTGGAATCCGAAG
>JAKBCI010000030.1 GCA_021807965.1 Actinomycetes bacterium | reverse complement strand
CCCGATGGACGCCTACCGCAACGGCGACTCGTTCCTCATCATCGTCGACCTACCCGGCGTTGACGCCAAGGCCATCTCGCTCACCGTGGAGAACAACGTGCTCACGGTGAGGGCTGAGCGCACGGCGCCCACCTCGGCCGAAGGCGTGGAGCGACTGATGGCCGAGCGCCCCTACGGCACCTTCACCCGTCAGATCTTCCTCGGGACGAGCCTCGATTCCGAGAAGATTGACGCCGACTACGAGTCCGGCGTCCTCACGATCGCCATCCCGATCGCCGAGCACGCCAAGCCTCGCCGGGTCGAGGTGTCATCGAAGGGTGACCGCAAGGTAATTCCCGCGTAGGCGTTACCTACAACACAACCCGGCACCGACGGTGCCGGGTTTTGTTGCGTCTGGCCGCACCATCACGCTGGTGGGCGCGCCGACGCTCGGCGTCTGACGCTTAGTAGACCGACCGTCAGCCACCCCACCGCGATGGCGAGCCAGTACGCAATCAGCCGGTAGACGAGCACCGCGGCCACGGTCGTGACGTGGGGCGCGCCGTAGGCGACGAGCACGACGGCGAGACCGCCTTCGACGATCCCGAAGCCGCCGGGAGTGAAAGGCAGCACGGCGAGCAGCTGGGCCACACCGTAGGCGAGTAGCACTCCTCGCCACGGAATCGGTGCGTGAACGGCGAGGAACGACGCGACGAGGCACGCAGCGTCACCGAGCCACGCGGCCATCGCGAGGGCCGTGACCGTCACGTACCCGCGCCTCGCCATCGTGACCGCACGCATGTCGTCGAAGAGGCGATCGACGCGGGCACCGAGGTCGCCGCGCGGGAAACCGGTCAATCGGCGTAGCACTCCGAGCAATCGGTGCAAGAGACCTACCAGGGCGTTTCGACGCAGCAGCAAGATCGACGCGCCGAGCACCACCACGAGAAACACGGACGTCGCCGCCAGCGCGGGCGCGTGTGCGCTCGTCAGCAGGGCGATGGCGATACCAACCACCAACAACGAGCTCATGCCGACCGCCTGGGCGACGATGAGGGTGAGAATCGACCACCCGGCCAGCGCCGATCCCGCCCCGTGGCGTCGGTACTCGCGATAGCGGTACGCACTCGAGACGGCCGGCTCACCAGGCACACTGAGGGCGATGGCGTCGTTGGCCAGGGTGATCAGGAACAATGTCCCTAGGCCGATGCGTGTACCCGTGGCGAGCACCCGGCGCTGGGCGAGCGCGTAGCAGAGCAGTGACGTCACCTCGG
This sequence comes from Actinomycetes bacterium, assembly GCA_021807965.1. Next base: position 9,730 of record JAKBCI010000030.1, on the reverse strand, counting down.
TCGCGAGCGCGAGCAACGCGAGCGGCACCGACAGGTGCGAGATGCGCGACGTCGTGCCGGCGAGTTCGCCCCGACGCGAGACGAGCAGCACCAGCACCACCGCCCCGACGGCCAGGCCGAGGACCCAGCGGCCGAGCCTCGCGCGAGGTGCGACAGTCGTCGGTGCCATCGCCCAAACCTACCGACTCGCGCGTGGACCATCGCCAACACCGTCCTAAGGTTGGGACGTTCCAACGGCGCGGGAGGGTCGATGTCTTCGACATTTGGCGGTCGGATTGGGCGCGATTGGCGCGACTCCACCCCGTGGTGGCCCGACGACCGAGTCTCGACGGCGTCACCCAACGTGGTGCTCGTCGTGCTCGACGACGTCGGGTTCGCTCAGCTCGGCTGCTACGGCTCGGACATCGCCACGCCCACCTTCGACCAGCTCGCGGCCGACGGCGTTCGGCTCGCCAACTTCCACACGACGTCGCTGTGCTCACCCACTCGAGCCTGTCTACTGACGGGGCGCAACCATCACCGCAACGCCATGGGTCGCGTTGCCGATCTCGCGGTCGGCTTTCCGGGCTACTACGGTCGCGTGCCCAAGGAGAACGGCTTTCTCTCGGAGATGCTGGGCCAGCGTGGCTACGCCACCTTCGCCGTTGGCAAGTGGCACCTTACGCCCGAGGACGAGACCAGCATGGCGGGGCCGCGCACCACCTGGCCGCTCGCGCGCGGCTTTGACCGGTGGTACGGCTTCCACGGCGGCGAGACGCACCAGTTCAACCCCGCCCTCTACGAGGACCACCACGCGGTTCGCCCGCCCGGCTCCTACGAGGGCGGGTATCACCTCAGCCAGGATCTAGCCGACCACGCGATCACCTTTCTCGGCGACCTGCGGGCCGTCGACGCGGATCAACCGTTCTTCTTGTACTTCGCGCCCGGCGCCTGCCATTCGCCTCACCAGCCACCTCCCCACTGGCTCGAACGGTACCGAGGTCACTTCGACCAAGGCTGGGACGCCTGGCGCGAGGGCACCGTCGCCCGACAGCGGGCGCTCGGCGTGATCAGCGAGACGGCGTCGCTCTCGCCGCGACCACTGTGGGTTCGCCCCTGGGCCGAGCTCGGCGCCGACGAACGCCGCGTGGCGGCGCGCTTTATGGAGTCCTTCGCGGGTTTTCTCAGCCACGCCGACGAACAGATCGGCCGCGTACTGGCCTTCGTCGAGGAGCTCGGGGAACGCGACAACACGCTCGTCGTCGTCGTCTCGGACAACGGGGCGAGCGCCGAGGGCGGCGCCGAGGGCTCGATCAACGACGTGCGACTCACCAACCTCGACCCCGCCGACCACGCCGAGATGCTGCGCCGACTCGACGAGATTGGCGGACCACTCACGCACAACAACTACCCGTGGGGCTGGACGATGGCGGGCAATACGCCGTTTCGGCGCTGGAAGCGCGAAGTGCACGAAGGTGGCGTCGCCGACCCGTGCATCGTGCGCTGGCCCGGACACCTCGAACCCGGCGCCATCCGCCACCAGTTCACCCACGCCATCGACGTCGCGCCAACCGTGCTCGACCTCCTCGGCTTCGAGGTACCCGACTCCCTCGATGGAGTAGCCCAGAGCCACCTCGACGGGGTGAGCTTCGCCTACGCGCTCGGGCCCGGCGGCGCCGACGAGCCAGAGCGCCACGAGACGCAGTACTTCGAGATGTTCGGCTCGCGCGCGCTGTATCACCGGGGCTGGAAGGCCGTGGCCTTTCATCCCGTCGGACCGCTCTACGACGACCAGAACCCCAACGACTCCTTCGACGATGACGTCTGGGAGCTCTACGACGTCGCGAAGGACCCCACCGAAACGAACAACCTAGCGGCCGAGCAGCCCGAGCACCTACGAGCACTCGTTGATCGGTGGTGGTTCGAGGCCGAACGCAACGACGTCTTGCCACTCGATAATCGCGTCCTGTGGGCGCTGGTGCACCCCAAGCCCGACCGTCGAGCCCCCCGCGGCAGCTACCGCTACTTTCCCGGCGGTGCGCCGGTGCCCGAAGCCGTCGCGGTCAACGTTCGCAATCGTTCCCACGCGCTGATCGTCGACGCCGTCGTGCCCGCCGGTGGCGCCTCGGGCGTACTGCTCGCCCTCGGATCGGCACTCGGCGGCTGGTCGCTGCACCTCGCGGACGGTCGCGTTCGCTACGTCCACAACCTCTACGGCAAGGAACGTCACGTCATCGCGGCGAACGAGGACCTCGCTGTGGGACGTCACCGTATCGTCTACGAGTTCGTGAAGGACGACGGGCTGGGTGGCGTCGGTCAGTTGAGCGTCGACGGGGTGGTGGTCGCGTCGGCCACGGTGCCCCGTTTTACGCCGTCGGGCTTCAACGGCGTGGGGGCCGGCCTCACCTGTGGCTACGAGATCGGACCGGCCATTGGTTTGGACTACGAAGCGCCGTTCCCCTTCACCGGCACTATCGAACGGGCCGTCGTCGAGGTCCGCGGGCCCGTCGTGCGCGACCCCTTGGCTGAACTCGAGGCGATCTTGTCCGAACAGTGACGCCGACCGTTGTGGCGCGGCGTGGGAGCGATAAGGTCGCCTCGTGGCCTCCGAGGATGATTCGATGGACCTCGCGCTGGCGGCGTCCACGCTGCGCGCGAACGGTACGGACTTCCAGGCGCTGCTGCGCGCCCTCGTTGACGGACTCGCCGACGCCCTTGGCGAGCGGCTGGAGACGACCGCCGCCGGCGGACACTTTCGAAAATCGAACGACTACCGGTCGGTGCGCATCGCCGTCGGCGACGAACACTTCGAAGCCACCGTCGACGGGGCGAGTTTGCGCTGCGTGATCGCCCACGTGTCGGGCGGCATTCGGATTCGCAACGAGGCGCTCGGCACTGACGAGTGGATCAGCCGCCTCGTCGCGTCACTGGCCAACGAGGCCGCTCGCAGCGATTCGGCCCGCCGAGCCCTTGAACATCTCGTCATCGGAGGAAATCAGTGAGCGATACCGTCAACGACCTACCCGAGGCGACCAGTCATCGATTAGCGGAGCTCGAGCACGGGCTCTTCACGTCCGATCTCTCCGTGAACGAGTTCCTCCTCGTGAAGGAGGCCGGATTCCACCCGGTCGGCTTCGTCATGGGCTCGTCCATCTACCACACGGGGATTCAGACCCGTAAGTGGAGCCAGAGCCAGGAGCTCACCAAGCTCACCGAGGCGATGTACAACGCGCGCGAGCTCGCGATGACCCGCATGGAGGAAGAGGCGACCGCGCTCGGCGCCGACGGAGTCGTCGGGGTGCGTCTCGACGTCAACTACTACGAATGGGGTAAGGACGCCGCCGAGTTCATCGCCGTCGGCACCGCCGTCAAGGCCGAAGACGGCGTCTCGCGTCGAAACAAGTTGGGCAAGCCCTTCACCTCGGACCTGTCGGGCCAAGACTTCTGGACGCTCGCCCAGACGGGCTACGCGCCCCAGGGGCTCGTGATGGGCACGTGCGTGTACCACATCGCCCACCGCGGACTCGGCCAGGCGCTCAGCACGACCGGCCAGAACGTCGAGCTGCCCAACTTCACCCAGGCGCTCTACGAGGCCCGCGAACTGGCGATGACGCGCATGCAAGACGAGTCCGCTCGCCTCGGCGCGACGGGCATCGTCGGGGTGCGTCTCGAGGAGAAGTCCCACCAGTGGGGCTCGCACACGATCGAGTTCCTCGCTATCGGCACCGCCGTCACCAAGGGCGCCGAGACGCTCACGCTGCCCACCCCGACCACCATCATCTCGCTCGACAACTGATGGAGACGAACCTCGTCGACGGTGCCTCGACGGGCTTTTCGTCGGGCCTCAGCGTCGCCGACTTCGCCGCGTGCCTCGCGATGGACCTCGAGCCCGTCGGGCTCGTCCAGGGCTTCTGTGCGATGCAGGCCGGCGGCTTCGCGATGGGGCTGACCCAGATGGGCCAGCCGATGGGCGGCCAGGGCGGCTACGTCGAGAACTACCAGTGCCCCCACGGCATGGTCGGCGGCGAGCACCGAATGTGGGGTCAGAACTACGAGCAGACGTGGGTGGAACAGTCGTGGTCCGGCGGTTTCACCGCCGCGCTCGATCGCATGCGCGACGAGGCCGCGCGACTCGGCGCGCACGGCGTCGTCGGCGTCGTCGACACCGAGACCCCGCTCGCTGGAGCGGGCGTCGTCGAGTTCCACCTGCGAGGCACCGCCGTACGAGTGGTTGGCACCACGCCGACGAACACCCCGTGGACGACGTACCTAGCCGGCCAGCGTCTGGTCAAGCTGTTCGAGTCGGGGTTTGCGCCGGTTTCAGTGGTCGCCGTCGCCGCGTCGGTGCGCGTGTACGCCTACTGCGTCACCGAATACCTCATGGGCGGTGGCGGAGTCAACATCTGGTCGTCGAGCAGCTCGTCGGTCGAGATCAACCAGATCGTGCGCGCCCAGTCCCTGTCCCGCGACCTCGCTCGATCCATGGCTCGCGCGCAGCTGCACGGCGATGACCTGCACGCCGCGCAACTCGACGTCGTGGACCGCGAACACGAACGCGGCGACCTCGAGATCCTGTCGACGCTACGCGGCAACCGTGTTCGGCGCTTTCGCGCCTTCGAGTCGCTAGCGACGCCCCGGCCTACGGTGCGGCTCACGTGAGCGGCGAGAACCGTCACGACGACCTGCGGGCCAAGGTACGCGAGGCCGTGATGTCGCTCGACTCGCCGTCGACGTCGTCCGAGGCGACGACGTCTGATCTCTCGCTCGACGAGGAATTGAACCTGCACGCCATTGGGTGGGAAGCGGTCGAGCTGGTGAGTGGCTACTCGGCGTTTTCGACACCCATGGGTGTGTGGAGCTGGGGACAGGGCGAGATCACGGCGGCGACCGAGGCCCACGCGAACGCGTTCTCGAGCGCGATACGCCGTCTCCACCACGAGGCCGCGACGGCCGGCGGCCACGGCGTTGTGGGCGTCCACATCGAGCGGTCCATCTTCTCGACGTACACTGCCGTCTCGCTGATCGGCACCGCCGTTCGACCCATCGGAGCGGGCCGCATCAGCGACGATCACGTCTTCGTCTCAGACCTGTCCGCTCGTGACTTCAGTCGTCTCGTGCTCGCCGGTTGGGAGCCGCTCGGTCTCGCGACCGGCGCCAGCTTCGTCTACGCTCCGCGTCGCACCATCGGTGCGGCCCTCGCCCAGCAGTCCCAAAACGTTGAGCTGTCCAACTTCACCGACGCGATCTACGCCGCGCGCGAGCTAGCCATGGAACGAATGCAGCAATCGGCCATCGACCTGCACGGCTCGGGCGTCGTGGAAGTAAAGGTGGTCGAGGGACCCATGGCCTTCGCCGCTCACGCCGTTGGCTTCACGGCGTGGGGTACCGTCGTGCGCCTCGCCGCGGGTGAACACCGACTGATGCGACCATCGCTCGTCGTATCATTGGACGACCCCGTCGTCACGTTTGACGCCGCGACCTTAGGCTAGATGGGTCGATGGCGACCAGTGTCATGCTCTCGCCTCGCCAGTCGTATCGCCCGTCGAATTGGCGACCGTACCGGCACCTGAGTCGCCGCTGGGGATCGATCGCCTTGGTGCACCGGTCGGATTACGCGACGTCGCGGGCGGCCCAGGCGGCCGTCTCAAGAACGGTCGCCTGGCGCGGGAACACCTTGTCCATCAGCACCCGATGCACCTCGTCGTCCAAATCGGCACAAGCGTCGCGCAAAACGGTCAGGCGAAAATCCATATCCGCCGCTTGTCGCACGGTGGAGAGAACGACGCCGCTCGTCGCGATACCGCACAGAACCAGCGCGTCGATGGACTTCGCGCGCAAGACGACATCGAGGTCGCTTCCCGCGAACGCACTCACCCGCCGTTTCACCACCACGACGTCACCCGGTCGCAGATCGAAACGCGGATGAATCTGGGTTAGCGGATCTGATTCCCCGAGGTCCGGGGACGTGATCAAACGAGCAAACGACTGATTGTTCGAGCTCACCTCGGGCGCGCCCACGCGAAAGCCCACGCGGACAAAGATCACGGGGATCCCTCGAGACCGTGCTACGCCAATCGCCGCGTCGACGGTGTCGAGCAGTTCATCGGCTCTCGAGTCGAGTCGCGCGAGGATGCCGCGCTGCATGTCCATTACTAGTAACGCATCAGTCATCCGTGTCCCCATTCAAACTGACTGCTCGAGATACGACGCACCGCAGTGTAAGTAGTGCCAGATGCCAGCGTGACGACATCGCAACACTGCCGCCAGTTCCGGCCTCCTCGGCAGCACGCCATGTCTTGGATACGTGCGCTCCTGGCAACACCGTGTGAACCAGTACCGCGTAAGTGCCCCCGGTAGGACTCGAACCTACGCTCACGGTTTAGGAAACCGATGCTCTATCCCCTGAGCTACGAGGGCGGGACCTCCGCGGGAACCTCCGCAAAGAGTTCCGCGCGAAAATCGACCCCCAGCCTAGGTCCCGATCGTGCGGGGAGCCGACTCGGCGGCACTTGACGGCTCATCCAGTAGCAAAGTAATCTTTGTTCTTTGTTTGTTAATAGGAGACATCGTGAGCGTGTCCCAGCTCATCGCCACAGTCGAGGCCAAACTCGCCGTGACGAGGCAGAGGATTGCCGAGTCCGTCGCGGAGGCCCGAGGATACGAGGCTCAACTCGCCTCACTTCGAGCCAGTTTCACCCGAGGCGGCGATATCGCGACACTGCCCCGGACTGAGGCCATCTTGACCACCCTTCGGGGAGCCGAGGGAACACTCTCACCGTCAGAGATTCTCACCCAACTTCTCGCCTCGGGACGCGACGACGACCTGCGAAGAGTAACGGCCACCCTCGACTATCTGGTGAAGGCCGGCCAGGTGGTACGACCGGAGAGAGGACGCTATATCAGTCTGTGATTCGGCAGAGCGTACTCACGCTCTTGACAATCTCGATGTGATCAGACATCGGCCCAGTCTTTGGGTCCGATTCAACATTTAGTCGTCGTACCCCATTCCAACTTGTGACTTCGTTGCCACTCAGGTGGCGTGTGGTTCACAGCCGGCGTCAGGGGAACTGGGGGCAGACCCTACTGGTGGTTGAGTCAGAACAGAACCTGGCGTCACGAAATCTTCGGAGAGTATCTGTAGGCCCCGCAGATTGGATCCGATGGGCGCGGTCGAGTGTTTTGGTACAACATGACACTGCTCGAGCCAGGCGACGTTGTCTTTTCCCACTTCGGCGGTGCTCTTCGCTACGTTGGCGTGGCGGTAAGCAAAGCGGTGACCGACCGCAAGCCAGACTTCGGATTCTCGGGTTCATCGTGGAGCGATATCGGGTGGTCAGTGGAGATGCGTTACGTCGAGTTGCATTCGGTGGTACAGCCAAAGAAACACCTCGACTTCTACAACCAAGTCGCACCTGACAAGTACGCGCCGATGACCAGCGCCGGTCGTGTCAATCAGCAATACCTGTTTGCCCTGCCGCTCGCATTAGGAGAGTTCTACATGCAGCTGGGTGGCATGACCAAGGACGACGTCACGTCGGTAATGCGAGTCGATCCTTCCGTTGAGCGCCTGATTGCCGAAGCGGAGGAGTTCCTCAGCAATCCAGATCTGACGGTCACCGAGCGCCACGTGTTGGCGAGGGCTCGATTGGGGCAAGGAATCTTCAAGGAGGCGGTGCCACCTTGAACCGGTTTGCCGACTCACCGGCCTTGCCGATCCTCGACATCTCATCGCTAGTCACATGAAACCGTGGAGTAGGTCCGACGACGTAGAACGGCTCGACGGGTACAACGGCCTACTCCTTTCACCGCACATCGACAGCCTGTTCGATCGTGGCCTCATTACATTCGCGAAGTCTGGAAGTGTGGTCGTGTCGCCGAACTTGAATCCGGAGGTGCCACGTCGCTGGAAACTGAACTTCGATCAACTTGGGCGTCGCTTCACCAGGGGGCAAATTCCTTATCTTGAGTATCACCAGGACGAGATCTTTCAGTCGGAGAATCATCGCTTCCGGACTACGTAATGTAAGCGCCAGCACCGTGACGAAAATACATTGTTAAGTGCTTCCATGTCATCTTCATTACAGGCGGTGGCACTTAACACATTGATTAAGTAAGCCCCGGTAGGCAGTACGGAGTGAACTCGAACTGCCTATGAATCTGTGTATCTTGTTACTGTTGCATTAATGAAGTAGCGAACGTCAACGTTCGTGCATTAGTTGCCGGTGCCGCGCGTCACACGGGTGCGATAGGTAATGCGAACCAGAATGCTGTCCTGGCAACGGTGGCAACGTCGACGACACCGAATCCGATGTTCCGTAAGTACGTTCGGCCAGCCAGATGACGAACGCCTAGGGTGCAGTGGATGAGCCAGTCAGCGCATCCGCCGCCGACACCTGACTCAGTCGCCAGTCGCTCGCGGTGGGATCGTGAGCGAATTACGTCGATCACTCGCGACACGACGGCGCGAATCCGAACGAACCGGGTAAACCTCGCAGCGGGTGCCTTCGCGTATCGCTGGTTCCTCGCGATCTTTCCCATCATCATCGCCCTGTTAGGTGTGGCGACCCTCGTCACCGTACCCAAGGCCGTCGTCGTCTCGCTCATCCGTGGCGTCGCACGAGCGCTGCCGTCGAGCGCGTCACAGGTGTTCACGCAAGCCATCACGCACGCGACGACGCGCGCGAGCGCTGACGTACTCGCGACCGTTTTCGCCAGCGTCGTTGCGCTCTGGAGCGCCACGTCAGGCATGGTAATTGTCGAAGAGGGACTCGATATCGCCTTCGGACTGACGTCGGATCGGTCGTTCCTCGCCAAACGCTACGTCGCGGTTCCCCTCTTGCTCGGCGCCACCGTCCTCGGTGGCGCCGCCTCCGCCCTCGTGATCTTCGGGCCACAACTCGGCACACTGATTAGAGACCACGCACCTATCGGGGGGACACTGTTCAGCGCCACGTGGACCGTCGTTCGGTGGACCGCGTCGCTTGGCCTGATGAATCTGCTCATCTCACTGATTTACTACCTCGCTCCCAACCGCCCTCGACGCCGGTGGCGATGGACCAGTGCGGGCGCACTCGTGGCCACACTCGCCTGGGCACTCATCTCACTCGGTTTCTCGTTCTTCACGGTTAACTTTGGTTCCTACGGCAGGACATACGGCGCGTTCGCCGGCGTCGCCATCCTTATCTTCTGGCTTGACTTCACGGGGCTGGCCATCTTGGTCGGAGGCGAGATCAACGCCGCCATCGAACGGTCGACCACGTCGCCTCCATCTGGTGGCGCAACTCGCGACGCCGGCAGTCCGCGGACGTGATTCGACACCCGCGTACCGTTCGCGTGCAAAACGTGTGATGCTGGAGTGAGCAACCCCTGAGAGAAGGTCACGTGAGTACGTTTGACAGTTTGGGTCGCGAGTTCTCCCAGCGGCCGTGGGGCAACTACACCGTGCTCGACGACACGTCGAGCATCTACAAAGTGAAGTCGATCGTCGTCCTGCCGGCGAAACGGTTGAGCTACCAGCGCCACGCCAAGCGAGCGGAACACTGGTTCGTCGTGCGAGGAACCGCGACGGCCATCGTCGAGGGCAAGGTCCACGAGTTAGCACCGGGCGACGACATCTCAATCGCGATCGGCCAAGCGCATCGCTGCGAAAATCACGGCAGCACCGAAGTAGAATTCATTGAGATCCAGACCGGCACCTACTTCGGCGAGGACGACATCGTTCGACTCGAGGACGATTTCGGTCGCGCCTGAT
>JAKBCI010000029.1 GCA_021807965.1 Actinomycetes bacterium | reverse complement strand
GATTGAAGTTCATCTCGTAGGATCGGGAGCTCTTACCGACGATCATGCCCGCGTAGACCGCGACGCCCGGTCCGACGAAGAGCACGCCGCGCAGCTCCAGGTCGAGCAGGGCGTTGCCGGTGGTGTCGCCGCGACGGTCGGCCACGAGCACGCCGCTGCGGCGGGTCCGGATGTCGCCGAACCACGGGGCGTAGCCGTCGAAGTTGGAGTGCATCATGCCCGCACCGCGCGTCTCGGTCATGAACTCCGTACGGATGCCGACGAGGCCGCGCGCGGGGATGCGCCACTCGAGGCGCACCCAGCCGGTGCCGTGGTTCACCATGTCTAGGACGGTCCCCTTGCGCGTCGCGAGCAGGGTCGTCACTGATCCCACGAACTCCTCGGGGACGTCGATGGTAACGCGCTCCATCGGCTCGTGGACGTGGCCGTCGATCACCTTGGTGACGACCTGCGGCTTGCCGACCGTCAACTCGAAGCCCTCGCGGCGCATCGTCTCGATCAAGACGGCCAGTTGCAGTTCGCCGCGGCCCTGGACCTCCCACGCGTCGGGCCGCTCGGTGGGCAGCACCCGCAGCGACACGTTGCCAACCAGCTCGCGGTCGAGTCGATCCTTCACCATGCGAGCGGTCAGCAGCTTGCCCTCGGTGCCCGCCAGCGGGGACGTGTTGATGCCAATCGTCATCGACAGGCTCGGTTCGTCGACGTGCAGGGGTTCGAGGGCCTCGGGGTTGTCGGGATCGGCCAGGGTCTCACCGATGGTGATGTCGTCGAAGCCCGCGACCGCCACGATGTCGCCGGGTCCGGCGCTCTGCGCGGGCACCCGGTCGAGGGCCTCGGTGATGAAGAGCTCGGTGATTTTCGCGTGCTCGACGGTACCGTCGATGCGACACCACGCGACGCGCTGACCTCGTTGGAGCGTTCCGTTGATAACCCGGCACAGCGCCAGCCGGCCGAGGTACGGCGAGGCGTCGAGGTTGCAGACCAGCGCCTGCAGGCCGTGGTCGGGGTCGTACTCGGGAGCGGGGACGTGCTGCGCGATCGTCTCGAAGAGCGGCGTGAGGTCGCCGCCGGTCGCCGTGGGGTCCGCGGAGGCCCAGCCCTGGCGGGCGCTCGCGAAGAGGATCGGGAAGGCGATCTGGTGCTCGTCAGCGTCGAGATCGAGAAAGAGGTTCTCCACCTCAGTGACCACCTCGGCCACTCGGGCGTCGGGCCGGTCCACCTTGTTGATCACGAGCACGACCGGCAAGCGCCGTTCGAGGGTCTTGCGTAGGACGAAGCGCGTCTGGGGCAGTGGACCCTCCGCGGCGTCGACCAGTAACAGCACTGCGTCGACCATGGCGAGGCCACGCTCGACCTCGCCGCCGAAGTCGGCGTGGCCGGGGGTGTCGATGATGTTGATCGTCAGGTCGTGCCACTTGACCGCCGTGTTCTTGGCGAGGATCGTGATGCCCTTTTCGCGCTCGAGGTCGCCCGAGTCCAGGACGCGGTCGGTCAGCTCTTCGTGGTCGGTGAACGAGCCGGTCTGGCGCAGCATGGCGTCGACCAGCGTGGTCTTGCCGTGGTCAACGTGGGCGATGATGGCGATGTTGCGAAGGGACGTACGTAGTGACATGACTGGACCACGCTACTAGCCCCAGCTCTGGATCAGGCTACGCGGCGTCGCGACGCAGCCACCGTTGCCGCTGCACGACGGCGGTTCGCACCAGGTCGCGGGCGCCGGCGCGCAGGTTGTCCATGGTGCCGTCAAGGGCCACGAGCAGTCCGGCGTCGGGCCAGACACCGACGTACCGGCGCGGCGCGCGACCGTCGTCGCTCGCGAAGGTGGCCGCGACGAGGTCGGCGCGCAGTCCCGGTCCGGCGCTGGCGCTCGGCTCGCCGCCGCGCACGCGCACTACCGCCTCGTGCGGGCCGACGATGATGTCTTGTCGGGCTCGCAGCGTGGTGCGCGCCCGTTCGACGTCGTAGTAGGCGTCTGCGCGGGCCACGTGCCAGTCGCCCTGGATGGCGCTACTCAGTTCGGCGAGCGTCGTTGCCCAGTCCGCCGCGGCGGCGCGAACCACGGCGAGCTCGGCCGGGTCGCGCGCGGCGAGCCACGCGCCCAGCGAACCGGCGCCGAGTCGCCCCTCGGCCGCGCACGCCACCAGTTCGGCGATCTCGAGGTCGACCCCGAGACGGATCGAGCGCGCCCCGGTCGCTAGGCGGCGAAGGGCGGCGTTGGCGAGGTGTCGTCGAGCGGTGACCGGCGACCAACGAAAGGGCGCGGGCGGTCGTCCGGCACTCTCCACCGACCACGCGTCGAGTCGGCGGTGGCGATCGATGGCGACGGCACGGAACCGCGCGGCGAGGGTGTTGCGATGAGCGTTCGTGACGACGGTCTCGACCTCGGGACCGAGGACCGTCTCGGCGAGTGTCGTCGGCGTCAGCCGTCGCACGATGAGCGCGCTCACGGCGTCCACCGTGCGCCAATCGTGTCGAGCAATTCGCGGACCGCTCGGTCGAGCAGGGCGTAGTCAACCTCGCAGCTGGCGAGTTCGCCGGTCGCCGTGGAGAACGTCGCCGCGCGTAACGGGGTGGCCGACGTGCGCAGGGTGTGCGTCATGGCGTGGAAGCGCAGCGCCGCGTCGGTGCGCTCGCCGATGGGTGCAGTGGTGACGTCGACGAGCACCACCGAGGCCGTCGCCTGGTGTTCGACGCCGACGACGAGGTCGACGACGTCGCGAAGAACGATCGTGCCACCGCCGAGTCGCAGTCGGGTACGCACGGCCGAGCGCACGGCCCAACCCGCGGGTGCCTCGCGCAGCACCTGGGCGAGTGAGCCCGCGTGGGCGGCGACGTCGGTGGCGAGGCGTGATCGAGAATCGTCGTCGAGGACGGTGAAGGCGGCGGCCAGTTCGGCCGACGGTCCGTCGATCTGCCAGGCGCGCACGGCGGCGTCGACGGGGTCGCGCGGTCGATAGCCCGCTACGTACAGGCGCACGAGCTGGGCCACCAGCGTGCCGCGCAGTCGGCCGTACGTGGCGCGGTTGATGTCCACCACGTCGGCGCCACCGGTCACGTGGTCGGGGCCGATGACGAGAGGCGCGGGACGCGTCTGGCCGTGGCTGATCTCGAAGAGGCCGTCTTCGAGGACCGCGCGTAGTCCGGCCGCGGTCGCGCGGTCGCGCGGTGGTCGCCGCGAGGGATCGCCCCGCAGCGCTTCGAGTAACGAAGTCGGCGAGGCGAGTATCACGGAGGGCATACGACACTCTTGCGCGACACTGTGACAGGTGCGTAGCGTGTCGTCGTGTTCGCCGCCGTTTTCACGATCTTTGTCGTCGCCGTCGTGGTGCTCGTCGTCGTGACGGTGCGCTGGGCTGTTCGCCGCGACCGTGAGCGCCGAGGCGCGTCGGGCCGCTAGGGCTCGAGGCGGCGCTGGATTTCCTTTACCGTCCGATCGAGGTCGGCGATGGCTCGCTCGATCACCGACAGTCGTGCGGCGATTGCCGTGTCCACTCGTTCGTCAACCCGTCGGTCGACCTGGTCGCGCAGGCGCGCGTCGAGTGAGTCGACGAGGGGCTGGGCCAGCTGTTTCAGTCGATCGCGCAGGTCGTGCGACTTCGGGTCGGTGGCGTCCACGGCGACAGATTAGGTCGGCGCGGGTGGACAGTACACCCCGGCGTTGAATTGGAGCGTATTGAACTGTCCCGCCCACGGGGGATTGAGCAGCGTGGTCTCCTCGCTCTGCAGTGACGACGTCGGTGTGCAGACGGCACTGAAGGCGATGAAGCCGCGGACGTTGCTGCCCGACGCACCCGGCACGGGAATCGGTCCGCCACCACCGAAGGCGAGAGCAATGAACACGGGCATCGGCGCGCTCGCGAGGTGATAGTTGCGGTACTCGGACTGGGAGGCGTAGACGGCGGCGTTCAGTGTGGGATCCACCGACGCGATGCCGCTCACCCAGCCCCGGAGCATCGCCGCCCAGTACGTGGCGAAGCGGGCGAGTGTGGCGTTGCTCGCGCCGCCGGGGGCGTCGAGACCGGAGTGGGAGTCGGGGTAGCCCTCGGGATCCAGAATCACCCAGTCCGGCTTCAACCCGACGCCGAGACCGCGGTACTGGTCAATTTGCGCGGCGACCCACGCGCCGGCGGCGTAGCCGTGCTCGTAGTACGTCGACGGCGTGAGCGCCTCGCCCGACAGTGGTCCGCTGACGGTCCAGAACGAGAGCCACGTCACCCGCTTGTGAGCGTTGTAGATGCTCTGGCCCATGAGAAAGTCGGGTGACGTCGCCACGGTCTTAGCGGACGTGAACCCGACCCACGGCGACGACGTGGTTCCGAGCCCGCCGGTCTCGCTGATGATCGGCCAGCCGTCAGTGACGGCCTTCGTCCACTTGCTGCTCGGTATCGCGTAGACGCCGACGCCTTGGGGAGGCGGCGTATTGATGCCCGCGGCGTAGAGGCTCAGCTCGCCGTTCAGCACGAGGCCGGTGACGATCCCGCCGACGGTTCGTGCCGCACTGCCGGCGGTGACCGACACGTCGGTCGAACTCCACGGCACGAAGCCGCTCGAGCTCGAGAGCGCGAAGAGGTCGCCCCAGTTGGCGGCGGCACCGGCGATCGTGACCTGGGTCGGGGTCACGTTGAGAAAGAGTGCGCCGCTCAAGGGCGGTGATCCCGTGGCGACGGCGGTCACGTTCAGCACGGTCCACGGGAAGGTCGGCGTCGGGTTCGGGGTCGTCGTCGTTACGGGGGTCGTGCTGGTAGTCGTACTCGTGGTCGTACTCGTTGTTGTCGTGGGTGGCGTGGATGGCGGCTGATTGAAGGAGGCCAGTGGCGCGCTGAAGAGTTCAACCGCGCCCAGCGCACTGAGCCCAGCGACGTAGACGCTCGTCGTTGACGCGGCGGCGGCGAGAGGCCCCACAAGCCGCGGACCGCCGGTCAGCCGAGTGACGTCTTGGTCAATCCACGCGGCCGGATTCGTGGGGTTCGAGGAGAATACCTGCAAGTCACCGTTGGTCGAGGTTGCGGTGACCGCGGGAATCGGTCCGGGCACGACGACCGGGTCGCTCTTCGACGTGCCCGCGTGTGTCAGTTGCGAGATGTTGTACGCCGGTGAACTCAGATACGGTATCGGCTGACCAACGGCCCACGCCAGTGGAATGACTTCGATAGTGTTCGCGCTCGTGCGCGCCGCGATCATCGCCTGCTGGCCCGTGACCTCGGCGCTCGCGAGCCCGGGCGCGAAGGTGACGCCGGTGACCGCCGACAGATTGGTGGCGATGATCGGTCGCCACGCCTGGTCGTGATGGGTATGGAGCCACACCGCGCTGACGGGGACGTTGGGCGAGAGCAGGATCAGGTTGCCGCTCGCGTCAACGTAGAGCGCGTCGACGTTGCCCGACGGATCGATGATCGGCACCGGATCGGCCGCCGGCGCGGTGGCGTCGATATTGAGTGAGAGATCGTTCCACTGGGTCACGCCGGCGGACGACTGGGTGTAGATGGCCACGTCGTCACTGGCCGTGCGGTACGCGAGCACGCCGAGTGAGCCATTGCTGACCGCGTGGGGACCACCCACCATGGTCGAGTTGTTCAGGGCGCTGGTCAGGGCAACGGCGTTCCACGGCAGTGGACCCGTGCCGTTGTTGACGAACTGGTACAGCGGCAGGCTGGTTGGCGTCGTCGTCGTCGCCTCGCTCGAGCCACCGGTGGCGACGACGAGCGCCGCGCCAAGCAACACCGCAGCGGTGGCGCTCACCAGCGAGGCGCGCTTCGAGGTAGCGGGCCGGGCCCGTCGTCGTCCAGTGATGGGCTCAGTCTACGAG
The DNA here is from genome assembly GCA_021807965.1 of Actinomycetes bacterium. The sequence goes on along the minus strand of JAKBCI010000029.1, from coordinate 5,421 downwards.
GGGGGCCTTTTTGTTCGGTGGCGCCGTGTCGATCGCGTAGCCGATGGGAACGCGAGCCGTTACCTGGCGCGGGTCGTGAACGACGCGGGAGCCGAGGCACCACTCGCCTGACCCCCCGCGAGGTACCGCACGACCACGCGGTACCTCGTGCCCGCGGCGAGACCACGGATGAGAATCGAGGCGGCGTTAGAACCGGCCGCGTGCCACGTCTGACCACCGTCGACTGAGTATTGGAAGAAGCGAATGCGCACACCCAGCGACAACGCCGGAGCGCGTACGATCACCCGCGCCCCGGTGGCGAATGCGAGAACCCGCGCAATCGACGGCCTCGCGAGCGTGGACCCGACGGCGGCGCCGGTCACCGACACGACGGAGGAGAGCAGCGTGGTCGACTGGTACGTGACGGTCAACGTGAGCGGTCCGGGGGCGGTGTTCGAAACGGTAACCGAGCCCTGCCCGTTCGCGTTGGTCGTCACCGAATAGACGGCCCGTCCGTTGGCGACGGTGCTCGAGGGGTCACCGTTGAACTGCACGCGGCCGGCGCTCGCCGACGCCGAGACGTTGACGAGCGCATTCGCCAGTGGTCCGCCGTTCTGGGTGTGAAGGGTGAAGGAGACCGTCGCGGACGACGAAGTGTCGAAGTGGGATGTCGAAACCGACGCCGAGCTGGTAGTCGGGTCAAAGACGCTCGGGCAGAGTCCGCCCATGAACGTGGCCGGGTTGGGGCTGCCGAGGCCCGAGGCCAGGTCGTAGCCCGGTCCGGCGCTGTAGACCCCGACGCCGAAGAGGTCGTTGTTGCCGGTCGTCACGTCGATGAAGCCGGTCGTCGCCATGGCGTAGAGCGCGGGATTGATGAAGCCGAGCCGAGCCACCCCGCACTGCTGCGCGGCCGTCGCGACGATGGCGCTCACGAGCGGTGCCCCGATCGACGTGCCGCCGATGCTCGACCAGCCGGACCCGCAGTTGCTGCCGCAGTTGACGGTGCCGCTGCCCGTGAAGTACTGGATGAATCCGGTACTGGGGTCGGCCATCACGGAGAGGTCCGGTACGAGCCGCATGGTCTCGCTGGGCGCGATGCCCGGGGCGACCTGCCACGACGGCCGCGACCACAACGACGAGATGCCGCCGCCACCGGCCCCGCCGCCACTGTTCGTGCCGTCGTTCCAGACGGTCTCGGTGAGCGGCGATATCGACGACACGGTGAGTCCGCCGACCCCCGTGACGAATGGCTGTGAGGAGGGGTCGTCAACCGCCGGCGCGTTCGTCGTGATGCCGGTGCAGTCCGACGAGCCGTTGTCACCCGACGCCGCCAGGATCGTCTGGCCCTGGGCGGTCATCTGCTCGAAGATTGCCTGCTCGGCGTTTGGGGCGCCGGAGGGATCCTGTTCGCAGGTGCCCCACGACGTCGTGACGATGGTGGCGGTGTTGGCGTCGGCGATCTGCTGGTACGCATCGATCGGCCCGGTCGAGTTGTTGGGCGCGGTGTAGACGTCAATCGCTGCGCCGGGCGCGAGGGCCGCGGCCTCTTCGACGTCGATCGTCGCCTCGTCGCTGTAGGCGCCGGCGTTCCCGCCGTCGACCGGCACGTTGGTGACGCTCGGATTGATCCCGTAGCACGAGAAGTACGTCGAGAGGTCCGACGGACTGTAGGGGCCCAGCTCGTAGACCGCGATGGTCTGACCCGTGCCCGTGAACCCGTTCGCCCACGCGCTCGAGAGTCCGTAGAGCTGCGCCTGTTGCTGAATCGTGTAGCCGCCGAGCGAGTTGGGCGTCGTCGCGTTCGCCGGGGCGCCACCGGTCGCGGCCGCGCACGTGGAGGCCGTCACGGGTGTCGAGCGTGCCGACAACGCGAGCGCGTGGGGCGTCACGACCGTCGAGAGCCCGGCCACCGCCGCGATGTCGTGCGCGATCGGTCCGGGGAGCGACGCCGCGCCGCTGAACTGCGCGGCGAGTCGCCCCCGCACGCGCACGGTCGTGATCGGCGTCGCGAAGGCGCGCGCCATGGCGGACGTCGAGCCCGTTACCGGGAGGATGATGTGACCGCGGCTCAGCGCACCCACGCGAAGCCCAAAGGACTCGAAGTAGTGGCTCACCGCCGCCACCGCGGCGCGCGGCGCGCCGAAGCGGCGCGCGAACTGAGCCGTCGTGAGGAAGTGGCGGTAGTTCGCAGACGACGGATTCGTGAGCTCGGCGAGGTACGTGCGCAGCGCGGCCCGACGGGGCTGGGCGAGGGCGAGGTCGAACGACGTCAAGATCGGTGACGAAATCACCGTCGTGCGTGGGGGCAGCGCCATCGGCTGGGCCACCACGACGCGGGGCTGGCTCGCGCCGGCACTGGCCAGCGGGACCAAGCCAACGGTGAGCGCTGCCGCCGCGGTGGCGACGGCGAGGCGGCGGGCTGAACGAGGGGTCATCGCCACAGCCTAGAAAATCGCGGCGACCGACCGATCGTCAGTGGCTCAATCGGTGTCGCGCGCGCGGAATCCGGCCGCGGCGAAGCGCTGGCGCAGGTCGCCGCACTCGGCACAGACCGACTCGGGCACGAGGCCGAGGCGCACCAGCCGGCCGAAGATGGCGCAGCCCACGCAGTAGCCGAGGAAGCCCTCGAGACTGGCGGCAACGATCAGTGGCACGAGGATCCAGCGCGCCACCGACCACCCGGCGACCAGCCACGTCGAGCACGTCACGACCGTCAAGGCGGCGCCGATGCCCTGGGCGAAGCGCTTGGGTGGGCCAGCCACCTCGCGACGCCAGGCGCGAAGCCGCGGTCCGGCAACGCGCGTCGCGAACTGGCCGAGCGGTGAGAGCGTGGGGCCGCTCACGACGCGGGCAACGAAGCCGTAGGTCAGTGGCACCATGATCCAGCGCACGCCGAGCAGGGCTGTTAGCGACATCGCCACGACGCCGAGCGCCACGGTACGCGCTGCCGCATCGTTGACGGGATTCGGAAACGTGAACAGTCGATTCATCCCACAAATCCTAGTGGAATTATCAACAATATGCCACGGGTCGTGCGTCAACTCGTGGCGAGGTGAACCGTGGTGGCGACGCCGATCGCGACGATGAGCCACCGCACGACGGGTGGACGCAGCCGCTTCATCAGCACGGTGCCGAGCCAGCCGCCGACCAGGGTGCCGAGCAGGATCATGTAGACCGCCTCTTGCGCGAGGTGACCGCGCGCGAGGAAAATCACCGCGGCGACGAGGTTGATGACGAGCGAGAGCAGGTTGCGCAGGCCCTGCAGCTCGCCAATCTCCAGCGGCAGCGCGATCGCCATGATCGCGAGCAGCACGATTCCGAGACCGGCGCCGAAGTAGCCCCCGTAGACTGAGGCGAGGAAGATTCCCACGAGCAAGGCCCGTCGCCGGAGCGGGTGTTGGTGATCGAGGTGGGCCAGCCGGGCCGTGATGCGCGCCGACATCGCGTAGACCAGGGTTGCCGCGCCGATGAGCCACGGCACGACGTGCTCGAAGGCCCGTGGCGAGCCGAGGAGCAGCAACGCCGCGCCCACGACGGTTCCGCCCAGACAGGCGGGGATGAGCGACCGCACGAGGGTCCGGTGACGGCCGATTTCCCGGCGAAAGCCGCGAATACCCCCGAAGTAGCTGGGTACCACGCCGACCGTTGACGAGACGTTGGCCTGTAGCGCGGGCACGCCGAGGGCGAGCATGGTCGGGAAGGTGATGAAGGTTCCGCCACCAGCAATGCCGTTGGCGACGCCGCCCGCGACGCCGGCGGCGAGGTAGACGACGAGTCGCCACGGCAGGGGGAGCGACACCGAGAGCATTTTCACTACTCTACGAACGTGCCCCGTCCGTCGACGAATACTCGCGTGATACCTGGCGCTCGCCCGTGACGGCTCTACCCTGGGGGACGTGCATCTCGTGACCGGCGAACTGATCGTTCCCCACGACGCGCCCCACGACCTCATTCGTGCGGCGGGCGGGATCGTCTTTCGCTTCGTGGCGTCGGGGCGAACTGAGATCGCGTGCATCTATCGAGAGTCCCGAGGCGATTGGACTTTCCCCAAGGGCAAATTGGACTACGGCGAGACCTTCGAGCAGGCCGCACTTCGCGAAGTCTTCGAGGAGACGGGCATGCGCTGTCGCGTGCTGCGCTTCGTCGGTACGACCAACTACACCCACCGCAAGGGGCGACCCAAGATCGTGGCGTACTACTTGATGACCGTCGACGACGGGGACTTCGTACCCAACGACGAAGTCGATGAGCTGGTCTGGCTGCCCCTCGAGCAGGTTCGATCACACCTCACGTGGGACCGCGACCACGAGCTCTTGGACCTCGTGGTCGCGATGCCCGAGATTCGACAGAACGCCTCCTAGTCACGGCGCGATGGTCGGGATGGCCGAGTAGACGCTCAGCCAGCGGTGGGTCAGTCGCTCGATGGTGCCGTCGGCGCGTAGGGCCGCCAACGCGAGGTCGACGCAGCCGGCGAGCGGATTGCCGTGCTGGAAGACCAAGCCGTAGTGATCGCCGGTGGAGGGGAATTGGCCGACGACGGTCGCGATCGGAGCGCCGGCGGCGTTGACGAGCTGTGACGTCGTCATATAGTCGCCGGTCGGCACGTCGATGACCAGCGCGTCAATCGCGCCGCTCTTCAGCGCCTCGATCAGCGCCGTCATCGTCGAGTACGAGTGCACGGCGATCGCTGGACGAATGCGCTGGGTGATGTAGGCGAGGCCCGCCGTCCCGGCCAGGTCGCCGTACCGGTACGTGCGCAGATCGCGGGGACTGTGGGCGGTGACGATGGGATCGCCCGTCAGTGCGACGAGCGCTTGGTGGACGACGAAGTACGAGCTGGAGAAGGTGACGTTTCGGGCCAGGGCTGCGCTGTAGGTGACCTCGTTGGCGTCGAAGTCGAAGTGTTTCTCGCCGGGCAGATAACTCGTGGCGAAGGTCTGGTCGACCCAGCTCACGTCGTGTCGCACGACACCGAGTTCGCGGGCGATGCCGTAGACGAGACCTGATTCGTAGCCCTGTCCGTTGGACGGATGATTGTCGACGTACCACGGTGAGGAGACCGGGTTGTCGGTGGCGACCGTGAGCCGGCCGCGCACGACCTCCATCGAGGGCATCGTCGTTCGGCACTTCGTGAGAGCGACTGCGGCGGGGGACGCCGCCGTTGCGGCGGTGCTCACGGTGGCGAAGACACTCGCGACCAGCAGTGCGATGAGCCGCGCGCGGCGCCCTGACGTCCACGGAACACGCTGCATCGTGGATGGCAGTGTACTGCGCGGGCTGCGAAAAGGGCGGTCGCGTCGTCACCCCAGGGATACTCACTAGCGCGCCAGTCGGTAAGATGTGGGGACGGGGAGAGGTGGGTGAGTTCGGTTTAAACCACATTCCTGCTAAGAATGCGGCCTGTTAACGCGGGCCCGAGGGTTCAAATCCCTCCCTCTCCGC
>JAKBCI010000028.1 GCA_021807965.1 Actinomycetes bacterium | reverse complement strand
CTCGGGCGCTCAGCCGTGCGCGATCGCGTCCAGCGGGTCGACGACCTGCAACGTGACCGGCACGAACTTCTACGCCCCGGTCTCCGTGTCGATCGTGCCGAGCGCCGGCAACTTCAATGGTTGCGTTCCCACGGTGAGTTCAACACTCAACTCGCTGACCTCGATCACGCTGACGCTCGGCCAGCCAAGTAATTGCACGACCTCGGGTTCCTACGATCTCACCGTCCTTGCCGGCGGCGGTAACAGCGCGCCCTATACCGGAGCGTTCAGCAACTAATGGCTTCGTCCCGCTCGATACAGCGCCGAAGTGTCGTTGACGTCGCTCGCCGAACCCGTGCGGCAGTGCCCCGCAGGTTTCCGGCACCGGCGAACGAGTCGGGGGCGTCGTTGATCCTCGCGCTCGTCTTCTTGATTGTGGTGGGTCTGATCGTCATCTCCATTGCGGGACTCACCGCCGCGGATCTGAAAGTGACGACGGCCTTTGCCAATGCGCAGTCGACGACGGCCGCGGCCGACGGCGCGGCGAACGTCGCTATCCAGTACGCGCGCTACAACTTCGATAGCGCGACGCTCAACTACCCGGCGCCGTGCAACGCAACGCAGAGCATCAATCAACAGGTCGTTCAGGCGTGGTGCGAGACGCAGTGGCGCCCGGGTTCGGCGTCGACCCGGTTCGTGACCGTGTCGGTCTGTCTGAACGCGGCCGCATCGGGCGTCGCTTGTGCGAGCAATCCGCTGCTGCAGGCCATCGTCGTCATCGATGACTACCCGACCTCGAACAGCAACCTCTCGTGTGTGCCCGGCACGACTCAGAGCACCCCGAACTCGACGTGTGGCTCACAGATGATCCTCAACTCGTGGGCCTTCGGCGTCACGCCGCCCGTCGTGCAGTCAATCCTGCCGTCACAGCCGAGTTCGTGCGGCCCCACCTCGGTCACGATCACCGGAACTGGATTCACGCCGTCCTCGAAGGTCGAATTCGTGTCGGCGACTGGCTACCTCAACAACGAGGTTTACCGCGCGACGAACGTGACGGTCGCGAACTCGTTCTCCATCAGCGCAACCTCACCGGCGCTCGCCACGGGTTCGGGTCAGTATTACGTCGTCGTCACCGGGCTGACGGGTCCGAGTGTCTTCAGCTCGATCACGCCGTCGTGGACCTGCTGAATCGCTTGCCCTCTTTCGTCGTGACGTTGGGGCTCGCGCTCGCCACGGCCGTAGTTCACCCAACGTGACTCGCTGACTCGCGTAAGACATGACTTCACCGCAGCGCAGATTCCTGTGACGCGGTGGGAAGGTGACCACAGCCCCGTGGCGGTGGAAGAGGATGTGCTAGCGCGGCAACACGACGCGGACGGTCGCTCGAACATCGATTCTCACCGTTGGGAGATCGTCGTGACATCGATTGAACGCGAGGCGAAGGTTATTGGTATATTTCGTTTCGTTGATCACAAAAACAATCACACGACAACACAGTCACAACAGTAGAACTCATAAAGAATGCCTTAGTTACGTTCACGAAAGGGTTGCCGTCGACATTTCTGTATGGTAAAAATAGTTCTCGGTTCGCGATAGCGGATTGGTCGGGGTGTCGGACCTCGAATAACGAAAGGTTGAGAGAATGATTCAGGCGTATCAACGAATTCAACGGCGTCGAGCCGCCGGCGAAATCGAGGGGGGTTTCACGTTGATCGAACTCCTCATCGTCATCGTCGTTCTAGGCATCCTGGCCGCTATCGTCGTCTTCGCACTCGGCGGCGTGACCGGTAAGAGCGTGCAGGCAGCCTGCCAAACGGACGCGAAGACGGTAGCGACCGGTGTTGCGGCCTTTGGTGCCGAGAACCCGTCAATAACCGTTGCCGCAACCGGTGACTGGCCGACGTTGCTGACGTCGCAGGCCGCGATTACTACTGGTGGCTACACGACGACGGGTTACCCATTCCTGCAGTCGTGGCCGACCGGCGGTGGCGTTGGCTCGACGGCTAACTACTCAATTGTGGTAGCTGGAAATGACTTCAGCAGCATTTCACTAGCTAGTCCTTCGGGAGTCACGAGTCCTGCTCACCCTAGTTATGGTGACGTCCTCGTCTCCATTGCTGGAACCCACGCTGGACTGTATGACGCGACGCTCTACCCGATCGCCGCGTGCCAGTACGCGTAATCGCTGAAGCGATCGGCTGCCGTAGGCAGTGATCGCTTGCAGCAAACACTGAGAAGTTGCTTGTCGTGTGATCCGGCTGGCTGGCTACGAGTCGGCCAGCCGGATTTCGCTCTCTGTTTGATGTTGTGAGGAGCGGGTATGTCGGGTGGTGTTGTTGTGGACAAGGTCGATCCGTGGCTGCAGATCCTGTGGGACCACGGTGGGTCTGACCTGCTCGTCGCGGCGGGATCCGCGCCGCGCATCCGCGTTGACGGCAAGTTGATCCCCGTCGAGGGTGCTGCTGTCTTGACGGTCGATGACGTGGAAACAATGGCCATGCCGTTACTGACTGATGGCCAGCGCCAGATGTTCAAGGAGTTGATGGACGTCGACTTCGCGTTCTCGTGGCGAGACCTCGCACGAGTTCGCGGCAGCGTCTTCACCCAGCGTGGGCAGATGGCGATGTCGCTGCGAATCATTCCGAGCAAGATCCCATCTTTTGAGAATCTCGGACTGCCGTGGGCGGCCGACTGGGTCGCCCAGCAGCCGCGCGGCTTCGTGCTCGTCACGGGGCCGACCGGCTCGGGCAAGTCGACGACGCTCGCCTCGATCATCGACCGGATCAACGAGACGCGCGCGACGCACATCCTCACCATTGAAGACCCGGTGGAGTACGTGCACCACCACAAGGTGTCCGCCGTCACCCAGCGCGAGATCGGGCTCGACAGCCCGTCCTTTGACCGAGCACTGCGATCGGCCCTTCGCGAGGACCCCGACGTGTTGCTGATCGGTGAGATGCGCGACATCGACTCGATTCAGATTGCCCTCACGATGGCTGAGACGGGCCACCTCGTGTTCGCGACCTTGCACACGAACGACGCGGCGCAGGCGATCGACCGCATCATCGACGTCTTTCCGGCGTGGCGCCAGGAGCAGACGCGGGTGCAGCTGGCGGCGTCACTCAGCGCCATCGTCGCCCAACGACTCGTGCCGAAGATCGGCGGCGGCATGGTGGCCGCCTTTGAGGTGCTGATCGCGACCAGCCCGGTGCGCAATCTCATTCGCGAGGGGCGTTCGAATCAACTGACCAACGTGATGTTCACCAACACCAAAGAGGGTATGCAGATCCTCGAAGCGGACCTGGCCCGACTGATCGTGGCGGGCACGGTATCCTACGAGGATGCGTTCGCGACGAGTGCCCACCCGAAGGAGTTGACCCGTTCCTTGGAGTTCTTGGGGTACAAGGGCGCGAAAGCCTGATCCACGGTGACCATTCACCGTGGTCCCGAACTGCCCTACCTGCTCGTCGCGGGCGTCGTGCCGTGGAGCGGGGGGTGGCTGCTCGCCGGAGCGAAGCACCACGCCGCGACCTTCATGCCCGAGCCGCCCCGGCTCTTCTCGACGTTCCTCGACATCGTGAGCGAACGTCCGGCGTACGCGACGATCGTCGTCTACGCGCCAATTGGCTACCGTGACGAGATCGGCGACCCCCCCCGGACCTGTGATCTCGAGGCGCGCTACCTGCTCCGTCGGCGTGGCTCGACCGTCGCGGGAGCCCCGACGCGAGCGAGCCTTCGACCCGACGTCGACGTCGTGACGACCGGACTCGACGCCACCACCCTCGTTCGCTTGCCGCGCTACCGCGAGCTCTACGCCGAGATGTCACCGTTTCGCCAGCGCGTTGTCTACGAGGGCCACCCGGAGTTGAGTTTCTACCAGATCAACGGGGACGTGCCACTTCGCTTTTCGAAACGTCGCGAAGAGGGCCGAGAAGAGAGGCGCGACCTGCTGGTCAAGCGGGTGCAAAATGTTGGCATGATCCTCGACGCCGACATCGGGGTGCCCGAGAAGCACCTGCTCGACGCCGTCGCGCTGATGTGGACCGCGCGGCGAGTGAATGGCAAGGCCGCCAAGCGGATTCCGAGTGACGCCGAATGGGACAGTGAAGGGCTTCGCACCGAGTTCGTCTTCTGAGCCGCTGGCGCCGGCGCATTGGGTGACTCTCACGTTGTGGCTCGAGACCGTCGCGAATGCTTCTCGCACCGTCGCCCCACCGATGGTCGCTGGTGCGTCGACGTTGCGCGGATTCACGTGAGTCAGCCAGTCGGATCGATCACAGGTCGAGACGCCAGATCATCTGGGTCTCGTCGGGCAACTCCGGATAGGCAAGACGATTGATGCTCTCGAGCTCACCGCCCATCCGAGCGTAGAAGTGACAGGCGGGAAGATTGACGATCTGCGTCTTGATTCGGATCTCAGCGCAGCCGCGCCGGCGCGCCCACTCCCGGACCGCGCGAAGCAGCAGCGAGCCGATGCCGGAATGTCGCAGGTCCGATCGGACGCGTATATCCCAGAGTGGCGCGGCGTCGCTTCGCTCGCCCAGCATCTCGAGGTCCGGGGTCGTGAAGGCGATGACGGCACCGCCGACTCGTAGTCCGCCTTGGTAGGCGCCGAGCAGCCCCCAATTAGTGACGTCAAAACGCCTCGGCCAGCGAGTCGGTCCCTCTCCCTTGAAGTCGTCGCGATTCTTGATGTACGGAACGTCGACGGCGCGTTCTCGCAGGTTGATCTCGCCCAAACCTCCATCGAATACGGATACTTCAAGGATCTGATCCACGAGGAAAGCGATCGATATCTCAGCGTGTTGCGCAAGCGAACCAATTGGCTCTTCGCGTATCTCTCGGTCCACGTCGCCTACCCCCGCGTATCCACCAATACCGGTTGCATCGCGTCACGATGCGAGTCTCTCAGTAAGAAAACCTAGATCCTCACCCCACGGTGAGTTCAGTCCTGGCTCCCTGCGCTCCGTCGCTGCCGCCGAGCACGTTGTCGCCGGTAGTTCCACCGCGACGTGACGGAGCCAATCCGGAGCGAGCGTGACCACCTTCTGGTCCCTTGGTCCGTGCTCGATGTCGACACGCAGGCCAGCGCTCGAGACGTTAACGCTGGTGAAACCGTCGAACCAGTCCGCGGCTGCGCGGGCTACCAGTGCCACTGCAGATTCTGGAATGGTGCGAGCAGCTCGGGCCCGGCGTAGATCGCAATGGCCGCCCCGAGCGCGAGAAAGACGCCGTAGGGGATCGGCTGGCGTCGCTCGATGCGCTTGGTCGCCAGCAGCGCGAGTCCGACTCCCGCGCCGAGCAGGTTCGCCGCGAAGAAGCCGAGCACCGCGTACCCGACGCCGAGCCAGCCGAGTCCGAGACCGAGCACGAGAGCGAGTCGGACGTCACCGAAGCCGAGCGCTCGTGGACTGACGGCGTTGATGGCGAAGAAGAGCAGATACCAGATCACCGCGACGAGCGCCGCGACGCCGAATCGGTGCCACGCGTCGCCGTACGCGGCGGCGCCGAGCAGCGCGAGCGCGAGCAGTACGAGCGTCGCGTAGACGATTCGCTTGGGCAAGACGAGTAACTCGGCGTCGATGAGCGCGAGAGCGAAGAGACCGGCGAGCAGGACGAGCATCGCCGGCAGGTCCGCCCGGTAGCCGACGCGCGCTGCGGCGCCGGCGAAGAGCAGTGCCGTGGCGAGTTCGACCAGCGGGTAACGAACGGCGATCGGCTCGCCGCAGTGACGACAGCGCCCGCGAAGTACCAGCCACGAGACGATCGGCACGTTGTCACGCGCGGCGATTAGTTCGTCGCACCGGGGGCAGGTCGAGCCTGGACGCATAATCGATTGGTGACGCGGCACGCGGTAAACGACCACGTTGAGAAAGGAACCGATGACGAGCCCGAACAGCGCGCAATAGACAACGAGCAGCGTCAACACGTCGGGTCGTTCGGTGGTGACTCGCGGCGCGCGTGTCCTCGTCTCGTTCGCCCGGTCGATCGTCGCGACGCGACATCGGCAGTCGAACGTGTATCGAGCACGCGCTACACCCTTCGGCTCGGTGGTGGATACACCAATTTCACGGGTCGTCTCACTATAGTTCGAAAGGTAGGAGGGCCCACGATAGATGGCGATTCGCGACGCGGCGGTTCCCCGGCCGACGGTGGAGAGGATTCATGGTGGGTAGTGCGACGAGCCATCGATATCGATTCGGAGCGAGTTACCTCGATCCCATAACCGGCGTGCGCTTCGAGGGCCATCATCCACTTGAGCGGCCCGACCTCTGGAAGGTCTACCTCGACGAGGGCGAAGGTCAGTTCCGCCTGCGCGGCGTCGAGGGAACGTTGCGGCGCCAGGAACTCGAACAGGGTCGGGGCGTCTCGCTCTTCTTCCTCGGCTTTGGTGCGAACGATGAGGCGGTGTGCGGCGTGCGATTCCAGGGCCCACTCGAAAGCACCTACCACGCGGTGCTGCTCGAGGAGATGGCTGAGTCCGACGAGCTCGGCGACTTAGAGCGCCTCATCAGCGACCATATTCGCGGCGGGGTGCTTGAGGTCAAGGGCATGTGGTCCAAGGGCGCCGCAGCGACGGGGTTTCGCCTGGTCGCCGCGATTACGAGGTCGGTCACCCACGCGATGAACTGGCTGGGCGCGGAGTTCGCGATCACCGCGGTGTCGGACAATCTCGTGCCCATTGGTTCGCCCGCCGGCGGGCGACAGGTTGGCGAGCGTTGGGTACCGTTCCCCGACGATCGCTACCGCACGGTGGCGGTGTGCTGGTACCGCGGGACGACCTACGAGTTGAGCACGCCCGAGCACCAGCGAGCCATGCGCATCGAGAGTGAGCAGCTGGCTCGCGGCCCGGCGGCCGATAGCCCGACGGAACTGGACGTCGCCTCGACGAGGACTCGCTCGTGGCAGCCGTTGATCATCGACGTGACCAAGCGCGCCGACCGTGAGGTACTGCAGGTCTTGCGCGCGAACGACGCAATCCAGTTCGTCGATCGGCTCGACGCCCAGCGCGACCAATTGGAATCGACGTTGCCCGTGCCACCGTCGTCGATTGCGGCCGAGGAGTCGCGATGGGTGTATTACCCGTGGCGACGCGCGGCGGTGCGACTTCTCGGACCGCGTTCGTTCGGGTACCTGCGCCTCGACCGGAACCGGAACAAACTCACCCGCGACGAGCAAGCGCGGTTGCGCACGTTTCGCATCGGGGTCGTTGGCGTCAGCACCGGCAATAGCGTCGCCCACGTGCTCGCGATGGAGGGACTGGCCGGCGAGCTGCGACTCGCGGATTTCGATACGGTCGACGTGTCGAATCTCAACCGACTGCCGGCGAGCGTGCTCGACCTCGGCGTCAACAAGGCGGTGGTCGGCGCTCGGCGGATCACCGAGACCGACCCCTACCTTCGAGTTGTTGCCTTTACCGACGGCGTGCGGCCCGAGAATCTCGCGGAGTTCCTCGATGGGCTCGACGTCGTCATCGAAGAGTGCGATTCGCTCGATATGAAGTTTCTCGTTCGCGAGGCCGCTCGTGAGCGGCGCATTCCGGTGATCATGGAGACGAGTGACCGCGGGATCTTAGACGTGGAGCGGTTTGATCTTGAGCCCAGTAGGCCGATCTTCCACGGGATCTTCGGTGACCTGGACGCCACCAAACTCGCCGGCCTCACCACCGCGGAAAAAGGTCCCTACGTCGCGCGGCTCGTCGGCCCGCGCGACGCGTCGTCGCGGGCGGCCGCCACGTTCCTCGAGGTCGGTCACACCATTACGGGGTGGCCGCAGCTCGCGAGCGAGGTTTCCCTCGGTGCCGCGGCGGTCGCGACCGCGGTGCGACGGCTCGGTACTACCGGCGACCTGCCGTCGGGTCGCGTGCGCATCGACGTCGAGGAGATCGTTTCGTCGCTCGCCGAGGTAGAGATCGATACGCAACGCGCGGATGATCTCGCGAGCGCGCCACCGGTCGACGGTCCGCTCGACGAGACCGAGCCGGTCACCTTCATCGTCGACGCCGCTCGGCGTGCACCGTCGGGCGGCAACATGCAGCCGTGGCGTTTCGAGGCCAATGACGTCGAGGTCCGGTTCTATGTCGTGCCCGAACGAACCTCGATCTGGGACGTCGAACATCGTGGCAGCTACCTCGCTATCGGCGCCGCGCTCTTCAACGCTCGCGTCGCCGCGGCGTCAATCAAGCAGCTTGGCCCCGTGCGCCTGTTCCCCGACGGCCGGCGCACCAATCACGTGGCGACACTGCTGCTCGGTCGCTCGCCCGACGCGGACGTGGCGCGACTCTTGCCCTACGTCGCCACGCGCGCGACCAACCGGCGAATCGGCCAGCCGGTACCCCTCGACGACGCGTCGCTCGCGATATTGGACCACGCGGTGGCGCGCGAAGGTGCCAGGCTGATCGTGGTCAGCGATCGACCAAAGCTCAAAGTTGGTGCGGACCTCATCGCGAGCGCCGATCGGCTGCGCTACCTACTGCCCAACGTGCATGAGGCCATGCGCGACGAGTTGCGTTGGCCGGGCGAGGACACGCTGGACGAGGGGCTGGACGTTCGCACCCTGGAGTTGGGTGACCACGTGGTCACCGGAATTGACCTGCTCGCGCGCAGCGACGTCATGGGCCACCTCGCCGACTGGCGTGGTGGAGCCGCGCTCGGCGAGCCATCACGGTACGCCGTCGAGTCGAGTTCGGCGCTGGCCGCGATCACGGTGCCGCGGGCCGAACCGACGTGGTACGTCCGCGCCGGGGCCGCCTTCGAGCGCTTCTGGTTGAACGCCCACCGACTGGGCATTGCGGTACAGCCGATGGTACCCCTGACCCTGTACGCGACGACTGAGTCCGAGATGCTCACCTTTGGTGGCGAGCGGTACCTCGACGAACTGGTCGGTCAGTCCGAGCGACAGCGCGACTACTGGGAACTCGCCGATGGCGAGACCGCCGTGATGGTCGTGCGCCTCTTTCACGCCGCGCCGCCGAGCGTACACAGCAGCCGTCTGGCCTTGGCCGAAGTGTTCAGCCGGGATTCCGCGACGTCGGGGACTGTCACCAACGCGACGGCGCTCGCCGAGTCGTAATTCCGGGCTACCGTCGTGCGATCGGCCCAAATTTCGTGCCAAAATGCCCCGAGAAAGTACCCCTTTACCGCGCAAGTCTGGACTGATAGTTTAGTTTCCTAGCCCACTGAAGGTAGAGCAGGCGTGCCAGACAAAAATCCTCTTCACCGGCTTAGCGCGCGGGGCGAAACGCGTCTCGTCTTCGACACGCTACGCCAGGTCATACCCGGCACCGAGATCATCTGCATATTCGTGAATGACGGCGGGTCATCACCGGCCGAAGCGCTCGAAACATTCGCCACGCCGACGGGTGAGGCGTCGCTCGGCGCGGTCCAGGACCGAGTCAGCCACTGGTTCGCGTCGGGTTCGTCCACGTCGTCGTTCTCGGTGTCGGTCGACGGCGTCGAGTGGGGCGTGCTCGCCGAGCCGATTCGCGTCGAGATCGATACCGCGGTCGGGGCGCTCGTCGTCGCGCGCCAGGGTCGAGCGTGGTCGAAGCGTGAACGCGCGTTGAGCCGCACGTTCGCCGACTTACTGAGTCACGTCACCTCCCTCAACGTTCGCGAGGGCGTGCTACGTCACCAGCAACGGTTAGACGAGTTGGTGACCAGTGTCGCGGTCAAGCTGATGTCGGGCTCGTCGCAGAACCGGCGCGAACTGCTCGACTGGACGACTCGCGAGCTCGCGCAGTTTCTCGGCAGTGACGTCGCCTTCTTGCGACGTCACGACCACGCCCGTGGCCTCAGCATCTTTGAAGCGTCCTGGCCCGTGCGCGACGAGATCCCCGACCCGGACCCACTCGGCGAGGTGCCCTACGACGCCGACCCGATCTTCGAGGCGATGTGGAGCTTGAAGGAGCCGTACCTGACTGGTGCCCAGGACGCGACCGACGAGTTCGTCGATCGCGTGGAGCGCGCCACCGACGGGCTCACCCCGATCACCGGCGCGGCGGTGCCGCTGATGATGGGCGACGTGACCTGGGGCGTCATTGGCTTCTTGTACAACGAACCGCAACGGTGGTCCCAGGGCGAGGTGCACGCCCTGCAGGCAGTTGCGGCGATGATCGTCCACTTGCAGGCCCGCATTGACGCCGAAGAGCGAATCGTTCACAACGCCAACCACGACGACTTGACCGGACTGCCGAATCGGCGGGCGCTGATTGAAGAGCTCAGCCGACGTCTCTCGAATCACCGCGACGTGGCGGTAATGCTCATCGATCTGGACCGCTTCAAGATCATGAACGACTACTTGGGCCACGCCAATGGGGACCGCCTGCTCATTACGATGGCTGACCGGATTCGCACCAGCATCCGCACCGGCGACTTCGCTGCTCGCCTCGGCGGCGACGAGTTCGTCTTCCTCGTGGACCGCGCGCACAGCGAGATGGAAGCGCTGGCGAGTGCGTACCGCATTCTCGAGGTGATCGCCAAACCCGTCGAGATCAGCGGCCAGACGATGAACCACACCGCCAGCGTCGGCATCGTCCTCGCCCAGCCCGGCCTCAGTGCCGTGGAGATGCTCAGCCGAGCCGACGTCGCGATGTACACGGCGAAGACGCGCGGTCGCAACCGAGCGATCGTCTTTGACAGCGACCTGCACTCGGCGGTGGACGAGCGCTCCCAGATGGAGCTCATGCTGCGTGAAGCCATCGACACCGGCGGCCTGCGCCTGCATTTCCAGCCCGAGGTCGACCTCAGCAGCGGCGCGCTGCTCGCCGTCGAGTCCTTGGTTCGCTGGCAGCATCCGACTCGCGGCCTGCTCGCCGCGTCCGAGTTCATCACCGTGGCCGAGGAGACGGGTCTCGTGACCAACCTCGGCCGGTGGGTGTTCGCCGAAGCCTGTCGACAGCTCGGCGTCTGGCAACGCGACTACCCCGCTCTCGACTTCGTGGTGCGCGTCAACATGTCGCCGGCGGACTTCAAGATGGGCGACTTGGTGGAGTTCGTCGAGGGCTGTCTGACACGCTACGGCGTGCCCGGGCGCCGCCTGTGCGTCGAGATCACTGAGTACGCCGTGGTCGACGACCCCGAGCAGACCGCTCGCATTCTGCGGGGCTTTCGCGCGCTCGGCGTCGAGATCGCACTCGACGACTTCGGCACCGGCTTTGCGTCGATGACGGAGCTGAAGAATCTCCCGGTTGACTTCTTGAAGTTGGACATGAGTTTCGTGCGCGGCGTGGCCCGAGACCCCTTCGACCGCGCCATCGTCGACGCCATCATCCGCCTCGGTCGCGCGCTCGGCAAGGAGATCATCGCCGAGGGCGTCGAGTCGGGT
>JAKBCI010000027.1 GCA_021807965.1 Actinomycetes bacterium | reverse complement strand
TTCACGGCGTTCGGTCGTCCGGGGTCGACGCTGGGATCGCGGTGGCCAGTCACCGCCGAGTGCCGTGGAGAGGACCTCGTCGGTTGCGGTCGGCTGCGCGCCGACGTCGTCACTGACGGCGTCGGCGCTGACCACGTGGTTCGTCAGGGCCCCGAGCCCGTCAACCTCCACCGTGACGACGTCGCCCGGTTCAACGGGACGCGAGTGGGCCGGCGTGCCCGACAAGATGATGTCGCCCGGTACGAGCGTTATGAGGCGAGCGAGGTCGGTGACCAGGTAGTGCATGTCCCAGGCCATTTCGTCGGTTGAGCCGTCTTGGCGTACCTCGCCGTTCACGGTTGTGCGAATGCACTTATGGTGAAAGTCCCACTCGGTCACCACGCCGGGACCGACGGGACAGAGTGTGTCGGCGCCCTTCACGCGCAACATCGAGCCGGCGTCGGTGTCGCGGAAGTCGTGCAGTCCGAAATCGTTAGCAATCGTGTAGCCGGCGATGTAGCGATGCGCGTCTTCGAGGGCGATCGAGCGCGCGACACGACCGATAACGATGCCGACCTCGCCTTCGTAGTTGAGGTAGTGGCAGTTCTTTGGTCGCACGACGGCGCCGCCGTGGCTGTTGAGCGCCGAAACCGGCTTTTGGAACCACGTCGGCGCGGGGGGCAGTGACGCGCCGAACTCGCGCACTCGTGAAACGTGATTGAGATGACAGCAGAGAATCTTCGTTGGTACGACGGGTGCGAGGTGCACGGCGGTCGAGGCCGCGACTCGTCGCCCGTCGGGGCTGATCAGGTCGTCGCCATCGCGAGTGACCTCGACCGTCGCGCCGTCGAGCCAGATTCGTCGATGCTCCACAGCCCCCCATTCTCAGCAATGGCCACACTCTACAAACCACCGGCGTCCACGCGTGCTACGTTCACGACGGTCGAGGGGGGGTACCGTGACGGAGGCGTTCGAACGGGTACGAGTACTGTGGCCGGACCACCTGGGACTCGCGCGGGGCAAGTACGTGCCCGCGTCGCTCGCCGAGCGCGGCGCGCGACACTGCACGGGTACGTGGTCGCTCGGCTACGACCGAGGCATGACGCCACGAACCGTGGGAAGTTACTGGGATGAGGGGCTGCCGGACTTCGAGGCCGTCTACGAGATGACGGACCTGCGGGCGAGCTGGGAGCCCCGCACGCGGGTGGTGGTCGCGGACGTCGTTCGCCACGGCGTGCCGGTGTCGGTGGCACCACGGACGGCGTTGCGCAAGGCGATTGCCGATTGGCGCGCGCTCGGCTTCGAGCCCCAGGTCGGGATGGAGTTCGAAGCCTTCGTCTTCGAGCCCGACGGTCGCGGCGGCTGGCAGCCCCTCGAGACGCCCGGCGCCTTCGTCTACGGCACGGGGCCGAGCGTCGATCCCCACGGGCTCGTCGACCGCATCTGGCAGGCCTGTGACCAGGCCCAGATACCGATCGAGTCGGTCAATTCCGAGTATGACTCGTCGCAGTTCGAATTCACGTTGCGCTACAGCGACGCGATGCGAGCCGCCGACGACGGGTTTCTCTTCAAGGTACTCGCGCGCGAGGTCGCCCACCGAGCGGGACTGCTCGTGACCTTTATGGGTAAGCCGCTCTCGGACCGAGGCGGTTCGGGCTTACATATCAACTTTTCCTTCAACGACGTGACCGGGCTCAACGTGATCAACGACGCCGAATCACCCGATGGACTCTCCGATCTGGCCCGAGCCGCCATTGGCGGTCTGCTCGCGCACCACGAAGGCCTCGCGGGGCTCTGCGCGCCGACCGTCAACGCCTACAAGCGTCTTCGCCCGGCGTCGCTGTCGGGCTACTGGGCCAACTGGGGATACGACCATCGCGGCGCGACCACACGGGTGCCGAGCGAGCGCGGCGCCGCGGCGCGACTCGAGCATCGCTTGAGCGACGGCGCCGCCGTCGTGCACACGGCGATCGCCGCGGTGCTGCAGGCCTCGCTGCTCGGGGTGCGCGCGAACGTGGATCCCGGGCCGCCCGAGGGTGGCAACGGGCTCGACACGATCGAGGCGACCAGGGGTGTGCCGGCGACGCTCGCCGCGGCACTGGATGCGCTCGAGCTCGACACGGAACTCGTGCACGCCGTGGGCGACGACCTCGTGGCCCAGCACGTCGGCGTGAAACGGGCCGAGTGGGAGCGATTCCTTGCGTCCACCACGGACTGGGAACTGCGCGAGTATCTGCCGTTTCTCTAGATCAACGCCAGGTCACCGCGACCGGCAGGTACTTGATGCCGCTGATGAAGTTTGAACGAAGCCGCTGGGGCGCGCCGACGACCTCGACGTGGCGCCACCGGGCGGCGATCTCTTCGAAGATCACCCGCATCTCGAGACGGGCGAGGTGGGCGCCGAGGCAGAGGTGAGGGCTGTGCAAGCCGAAACTGACGTGGTCGTTCACGGCGCGATCGGCGCGAAAGTCCCGGGGTGACTCGAAGTGTCGCTCGTCGAAATTTGCCGACGGGTACCACATCACGACTTTGTCGCCGGCTCGCAGGCGTTGTCCGTGCAGGGTGGTGTCCTCGGTGGCGGTTCGGCGAAAGTGCATGGTCACGCTCGACCACCGCAGCATCTCCTCAACGAGCGATTTACGCCCGGCGAGGTCCATCGATCCGACCTGGTCGTAGAGTTCGGGCCGCTCGACCAGGGCGAGCAGACCGGCGGTGATTGAGTAACGGGTGGTATCGTTGCCCGCCGCCACCATCAGGGTAAAGAAGTTCTTGAGCGCGAGCTCGTCGAGGGAGTCCCCGTCGTAGGTCGATTGCAGCAGGCTGGTGAGCAGGTCGTTGGTGGGCGCCAGGCGGCGTTGGTCGAGGGCGATCGCCGCGTATTCGAAGAGCTCGATCGCCACCGGACTACGAAACGGGAGCAACCGGTAGGCACTCGTGTCGACCTGGTCGACGACGTAGTCGGTGAAGTCGGGATCAGTGTTGCCGATCAGCGCGTCGCCGCGTTGCACGAGCCAGTCGAGGTCCTCGTCGGGCAGACCAAGGAGGCGGCCGAGCATGCGCATGGGCAGCTCGCGCGCCACGCTCGTGACGAAGTCGAACTCGACGTGGTCGCGCATCGAGTCGAGCGCCTGACCGGCGAGCTCGCGGACCGTCTCCTCGTAGGCCGCCACCGACTTGGGCGCGAAGGGGCGGCTCACGAGGCGACGCAGCCTCGTGTGATCGGGGGCGTCCATCTCCATGAGCGTGCGCCGAGCTTCGGTCTCCTCGGGATCCATGTCCTCGAGGCGGATGCCGAATCGGCTCGAGAAGATGTCGGGATTACGGCTGACGGCTAGAACGTCGTCGTACGCGGTGACGCTCCAAAAGCCGCGCCCGCCGTCGCTCTCGTCGGTCCAGTGGACGGGATCGTGGTGACGCAGCCAGGCGAACGTCTCGTGGGGCACACCGCGCTCGAACGTGTCGTGTGACGAGATGTCCTCGAGTTCGTCCATAGTTCCCCCGTACGGTCGTTCGTCGGCGAACGATGGTGTCATTACAGCACAGTGACTGCCTCGATACGATGTGGTGATGGAGGCACCGCTGATTGGTCTCACGGGTCGGCGCTGGCCGGCGAGCCGATTGGGGCCGAACGTGCCGGCGGCCATGTCCGCCCTGCAGTTTGACCTGCACTTCAGCGACTATCCGGCGTCGGTCGCGGCGGCGGGGGGGCTGCCCGTCGAATTGACCCGTGACGCCGACGTCGAGGGCGTGATCCGTCACCTCGACGGCCTCGTTCTGAGCGGCGGGGCCGACATCGATCCCGTTCGCTACGGCGAACTGCCCGAGGACGACCTGGGCGAGCTCGAGCGCGACCGCGATCAGTGGGAGTTCGCCCTACTCCAAGCGGCGCGCGCGAACGACGTGCCGGTCCTCGCCATCTGTCGCGGCTTCCAGTTGGTAAACGTGGCGCAGGGTGGATCCCTTCGCCAGCACGTGGACCTCGATGACGGGGTGGGCCACCCGCAGTGGGACGTAGACGGACGAACGCGAACCCACGGCGTGTCGGTCGTGGAGGGGTCACGCCTGGGTGAACTGGTCGGGGCGACGCTCAAAGTTAACTCACTGCACCACCAGGTGGTCGCGCGAGTAGGGGAGGGGCTCACCGTGACCGCGCGCGCCGACGATTGCGTCGTCGAAGGTTTCGAGACCGACGACGGCCAGGTCATCGGTGTCCAGTGGCACCCGGAGTTGCTGTCGAAGCCAGATCCCACCTTCGTGTGGCTCGTGGGGCGGGCGCGCGAGCATCGCGCGCGGCGCTAGGGGGCCGTGCGAGGGCGAGCGGGTGCGCCGCGCTTCGCGCGGCTGGGTCCCTCTGCGGAGGTTTGACCTTCCCGTCAGTGCGCCAGTGACATGCCAATGGCGAACGCGATGACGCACGCGATCGGCGTTGTGACGACGATGACTACGGCGTAGGCCCAGTGGTGCTCGCGCTGGAGCAGAGCCGGGATGGCGAAGGCCGACGAGAAGGTCGTGAGTCCGCCGCAGAAGCCAGTTAGCAGTATCTCGCGCAGCGAGGCATCCGTCGCGCTAGTGAGCCGGTAGACGACGTAGCCGGCAATGAGGGAGCCAAGGGCGTTGGCGGCGACCGTGGCCCAGGGGCGACGCGTGGGGTGATGTCGGCGAACTACGTACTCCATCAAAAACCGTACGGTCGCACCAAGCGCGCCAGCGAGACTAGTAACCAGGAGCGTCATCGCCGGCGCCTCAAGCCGAGCCACGCGGCGAGTACGCCGGTGCCCAAGGATCCGACCGCCACCGCAATACCGGCGGGAACGGAGCGGTGCCAGATAGCCACCCACGAGACGACCAGGCTCGAGTACGACGTGAAACCGCCGAGCAAACCCGTGATGAGCAGCAGACGCCACGGATCGTTCGGGTCGTGCGCGCGCAGGACGGTCCGCAGGAGATGCGTCGCCACGTAGACGCCCACAGCGTTGATCAGAAGCAGAACCCACGGGATCTGGGCGGCCCAACTCGTCCTATTTGCCGCCGCGGGCTGGAGTTCCAGAGCCAGGTCACGCAACAGGGTTCCGACGGCACCACCGACCATGACCGCCCCAATGGCGAGGGCGAACCGCTTGGGTTCGAGCGTGACGTGCGCTGGCATCTTCGAGAGAGGCTACCGCGACAGTGCCTGCCATCAGGGTTACGAAGAAAGCCCAGCGACCAATAACCGTTGTAACCTTACATAACGTACATTATCGGCGGACTGGAGAGGGAGCGCTGGTATACTTCGCTCCATGCGTCGAGTGCTCATTGCCGTTGTGATGATGGCCTCGATGCTCGGCCTAGCGGTGGCGCCGGCTTCTGGCGATTCGGGATTGGCCAAGATGGTCCTCTCCTTTGATTTCAGTGATAATTCGAACCCGCCCGCGGTATCGGGCGGTGCGTTCAATATCACCGTCGACGTCCTGCCAGAGTCAACGCGAGGACTTGTTCGCATGGTCGCCGTCGCGCCGTCTGACGCCAATGTCGCCAACTCGGTCTGTCGGTTCCAGACGATTGACAAGAGTCGCGTCGCGTGCACCTTTAATTTCACGGCGCCCGGCACGTGGTCAATTCGTGCTCAGTACGCCACCGATACGCTGTCGCCGGTGTCCGCCGTGTCCGTGACGAACATTCGCGTCGGCTACTGAGTCGCCCCACGGCGTCGCAACGACCGGGGCATCGTTCTACACTACGGCCATGAACGCGCTCTTTGATGTGTCGAACAAGGTTGTCCTGGTTAGCGGCGGTAGCCGCGGTATCGGCGAAATGATTGCCCGAGGATTCGTCGAGGCGGGCGCTTCGGTGATTATCTCCTCGCGCAAGGCCGACGCCTGTGCCGCGCTCGCTGCCGAGCTCTCGACGATCGGATCGTGCCGGGCTGTGGCGGCGAATCTCGCGCTCGAAGCAGAGTGTCGACGGCTGATCGACGACGTGGCGCAGAGCGAGGGGCGCCTTGACGTGTTGGTCAACAACGCGGGCGCGACGTGGGGCGCGCCGATGGCCGAGTATGACACGGCCGCGTTCGAACGAGTGTTCGCCTTGAACGTCCAGGGGCTGTTCCACCTGACCCGATTCGCCCGACCATTGCTCGACGCATCAGGCTCACGCGAGGCGCCGTCGCGCGTCATTAACATCGGCTCGATTGACGGGCTGCGCGTGCCGGCTCTGGAGACCTACGCGTACTCCGCGTCCAAGGCCGCCGTCCATCAGCTCACGCGTCACCTCGCTCGTGAGATGGCTCCCCTGGTCACGGTCAACGCCATTGCGCCGGGACCCTTCGAAACCAAGATGATGCACGCCACTATCGCCACATTCGGCGAGGCGATCACTAACGCCGCACCGCTTAAGCGACTGGGCCGACCATCGGACATGGCCGGTTCCGCGATCTTCCTGGCCTCCCCCGCCGCCAGTTACATCACCGGCGCGATTGTGCCGGTTGACGGGGGTATCGCTACGTTGGCCTAGCCGTGCTGCGAGCCGAGGGTCACCGAGATGGTGATGTGCTTCGTGCCGCGCACGATGCCCAGCTGGGCGACGTCGCCGGGACGAAGGCCCGAGAGCACGCTCGTCAGGTCTTGGGTGTTCTGGATCGACTCGCCGTTTAGCGAGATGATGACGTCGCCTTGACGCACCCCGGCCCGCGAGGCACCCGTGTTGGGGATGACGCTCATGACGACGGCACCGGTTGAGACGCTGAAGCCGTACTGAAGCTGCAGCGCGGGAGTCATGGACATGACCTCGACGCCGATGAAGGCACCGTGGGACACGACGCTCTGACCGGCCATGAGTGACTTCAGCAGTGACTCAATCGTCGAAACGGGAATCGCGAAGCCGATATTCTGCGCGCTCGTTCCGTCTGGCAAGGTTCCCGCGACGGCCGTGTTCATGCCGATCACGTCGCCCTGCGCGTCGAGCAGCGGGCCACCGGAGTTGCCGGGGTTGATCGCCGCGTCGGTTTGGATCATGTTGCTCAAGGTCTCCGACGTCGTCGAGGATCCGGCGGTGACCGTGCGTCCGAGCGCCGACACGATCCCCTGGGTGACCGTCGGCGTGCCCGCGGCCAGGCCGAGCGCATTGCCAATGGCCACGACCGAATCACCCACGACGAGGGCGTTGGAGTTGCCGAAGGTGACGGCGGGCAGCCCGGACGCACCGTTGATCCGAATCAACGCGACGTCGTCAATCGGGTTCGTGCCGACCAGGGTGGCCCCCAATGCCTTCGTCGAGCCCGAGCGCGTCACGGTGATCGTCCCGTTGGGATCGGCCGCGGCGATCACGTGATTGTTGGTGACCACGAGGCCGTTGGCCGAGATGATCATCCCCGTCCCCTGGTCTTCGGTCCCCTGGCCCTTCACGTCGATTGATACGACCGAGGGCAGCACCCGCTGGACGAGCGTGGGGATGCTCAGTCCGCTGGGCAGGACTGCGCCCGCGGGATTAGCAGCGACGGCGTTGATCGTGACGTTGGACGAACCTGAGCCAGACCCCGTCGAGGCACCGAAGTGACCGGCCAGCCCGCCCACCAACGCGGCCACGAGCAGTAGGGAGAGTCGCGAGGTCCACGGAGACTTCGGCGAAGTGCGCATCGGGACCGGCGGTACGCCCGTCAGGACGTCGTCGACGGGTTCGTTCTCGCGCACCTCGGGATTCGGTGTCGCGACGTCGGCTTCGCCGTCGTCGATCGGGGGTGGCGAGGTCCACGAGGCGAGATAGTCGAACTGTCGCGCGACGGGCTCGCGCGGTGGGTCATCGGGAGTGGGGGGCAAAACGCTCACGTCGCCATGCTAGGCACCGCACGGTAATAATGAACTAAGGGCCCGCGAAATATTGCTGATGAGAAAAACGAGTAGATTAGGGCCCTATGCCTCGTCGCATCGAGATCGAAATCACCAGTCTGCAGGGCGAGGTCGCCACGTGGCGCGCCGCTGGCGCAAAGCTGCCCAAGGGCGTGTTGAAGGCCAGTCTCGTACCCGGTGGCGCGAAGGTCGGCGGGCTCTATCGCGCCGACATCGAACAGTACATGGAGGGTCTCGAGGTGGTGTCGGTGCTGCCCCCCAAGACAGCCTCGCCGGTTGATCCCCGTCGAGAGCGGTTGGAGCTGCTGCCGAGCACTAAGCCCGTGCCCGACGTCGTGGTGACCTACGCCGCAAAGGGTCGAGGACCCCGGCGCGACAGTGAGCGAGACGGCGTTCGACCTGGTGCGCGGACCAGCCGAGACGGGGCGCGACGCGACGACACTCGTCGGCCATCGTCGCGTCCTCCGCGCGAGAGCGTGGGCGGAGAAGGATCGTCGCGCGAACGACCAGCACGCGAGCGGCCAGCACGCGAGCGGCCAGTCGGCGAGCCTGGCGCGAGCGAGCGTCGCGAGGGTGCCCGGCCCGCTCGCGTGGAGCGCGGTGACCGGTCGACGCGCCCGAGCGGCGCGCGTCCGTCGCGCCCCCCTCGACCCGTTGGCCCGCCGGTTACCACAACGCACCGCAATGCGCTGTTGGCGACGTTGTCGCCCGAACAGTTGCCCGTAGCCGAGCAACTGCTTCGCGGTGGTATGCCGGCCGTTCGCACGGCCGTCGCCGAACAGAACAAGAATGCCACGGCCCAGGGACGACCGACCGTCGACCCGGTCACGATCGATCGCATTGCCGAAGAACTGCTCGGCCGCACCACCCTGGCGATGTGGAAGGACCGCGCCGCTGGCGCCATATCGGCCGGCCGCGAACTTCGTCTGCGTGATCTTCGGGCCGTGGTGACCTCAGCGAAGACCGTATCGCTCGACGATGAGGCCCGCGCCCAACTGAAAGAGCTCCAGGGGGCCCTGAGTACGCGGCTGGAGGCGCTACGCAACCAGTGGAACGAGCGGCTCGAGGCCGCCGTCGCCGCGAGCAATCCGGTGGAGGCGCTGCAGTTGGTAGCGCGACCCCCCGACATGTCGACACGGGTCAGTGCCGAGATGGCCACGCGCGTCGTGGCGCTCGTCTCGGCGGCTCTTACCGCGGACCTCGAGCCGGCGAAGTGGTGCGAGATTGTGACGCTGGCTGCTGAGACGTCGATCCGGCGTAACGTGAAGCCGGTGGCGATCCCCGAGGGCGACGAGTGCCGCGCGTTAGCGGTGAAGAACGCGGGCGCTATTCCCGAGCTAGCCAAGTTGCTAGGCATGAAGGTGCCGCCTCCCCCGCCGCTCGCGCGGCCGGCTCGGCGCCCCGCTACCCGTCGCCCAGCGTAAGCAGACGCGCCTTCCAGCCGATTGATTCGAAAAGCGACTTCATCGCCCGATCGCCAGGCAACACGAGCGCGTCACGAGCGTCGGCCTCGGCGATCGCGACGCGCACGAGCGTGCGGCCGATTCCCATCCGGCGATAATCGGTGCGCACGTAGAGCGCGACGATGACGCGATCACGGACGATCGTGAACGCGTACGCGTCGGCGGACCACACCATCGCGCCCGCGATGAAGGACGCGAGCGACGAGTCGGAGTCCCCTTCCAGCAGGTCGTCGAGGTAGCGTCGCCCTCCTCGCCGTTGGCGCACGCCAGCCGTAGCCGAAGCCCAGAGTTCTTCGATCGACGGGTCGTGCGTACTGACGCGGTGTACGGGCCACGTAACGGGCGACGCGTCCTTAGACGCAGTCACGACAGAGCATGTGAGCGGGATCAGCGAGTTGGCTGACCTTCTTGAGCAACCGGCAGGACGCACAGCGAAATTCATCGTCCTGCTTGGGCAAGATCACCTCAGCGGCGTCGACGACGAGTTCGGGGTCGCTGATGACGTCATCGTCATCGTCGGGCACGCTCGTGCGCAAGATCGTTTCAGCTAGTACCTCATCGAGGGCGAGTTCGACGTCACTGTCGTCAATGTCGTCATCGTCGGCGGCAGCGGCGACGGCGATGGCGTCATCATCATCATCGAGGCCCACGACTGCCACGACGTCATCGACGTCGTCATCGGCGTCGAGCTCCGCGTCGATGACGTCTTCGGCTTCAAGGTCTTCAACGTCAAGGTCCTCGGATTCCACGATCTCCTCGTCGAATCCCTCAGCGATCTCATCTTCGTCGAATACTTCGTCGTTATCGCTCTCGCGCACCATCTCAATCCCTCTCAGTAGCGCTGGCAGTGTAGAGCCTTTTCACTGCTTTGTGCGGGACCGGTGTCCACGCTGTTACCAAAGTCCTTACTGGTTGCGCTCTGTACGTGCGCGGTCCGCTCGACGTTCGGCCTCGAGCCGTTCGAGATCTGTGTCTGAGAAGTCTACAAACTGTATAGCATCAGCCACCAAGTGGTGATGGGCATCGTCGCGGATGAGCCGCGCCATCTCCTGGGCGACGCGTCGGTAGCTCGGGTGTCCTTGGGGGCTCGAGCGCAGTTCAATGACGTGCATGGCTTCGCGCGCGTTCATCGCTATGCGATAGCGGACGTTGAATGCGAGCGCGACAGCGTACTGGCTCTGCATGGGGAACGGACCGACGAGTTCGTGGTAGAGGGCCGCCGACTGCTCGAGTGAGTCAGCGAATCGTGCGGCGAGTCCAGCCTCGACTATGACATCGGGGATGTCGTAGCCGAGGTCGCAGCTCAACGGCTGCCACTCGGTCGTGGCGAGGCGATGGCGCTGCAGATCTCGAAAAGCGCCGTAGTCGGTGATCAACTCGAACTCGTAGACGGTGTGCTCGAAGGCGCGCCCCGGTCGGTGGCGCCGGTTGGTCCGCTCGCCGACGTAGGTGGTCATGAGCTCACTACGTTGTCGTGACGTGAGGCTCGCAACGATGCGCGCTGCGTCGGCCGATGAGACGCGGGATCGCTCGAAGATGATCGCCTCGAGAATTCGATTTTCGCCGTCGACGTCGTAGCGAACGAGGCGAACGGGGCGCTGTGCGTCATACGGAGAATATCCCGCGGTCCACTGCTCGAGCAGCGCCGAGGTCTGCTGGTGCGTGGCTGCGAGATACGCCGCCCAGCGGCCGCCTCGTTCAGCTACGTTGAGGCGCTTCAAGAACGACGGGATGACTTTTTCCAATTCGTCGTACATGAGCGAGGCGTAGTGGTTCACTTCGGGCAGCGGATGGGCGCGCATGCGCAGCAAGAGGGCTTCGTAGGCCTGTCCGGACCCGTAGATACCAAGATTCGACAGCGCGCTCGCCGGCAGGAGACCCCGTACGGCGTCAAGGGCTTTTGCGCGAATGGCCTGTCGGTAGACGAAATCGGTGTCCTCGGGTGTCTTCGGGTATCGCGAGGCAAGCCAGTCGGTCATCTGGCGCAAGAGGTCAGCGTAGGTGTCAAACGCACGGTCCATCTCGCCGACGTAGCGTGCGCCGTAGCGAGACTCGAGCAGATCGTGGTCCCGGTAGAACCGGTAGTGTCCGTTGGCTAAGCGTCGGTCGTACCCGAGGTAGCGAGTCGACTGCTCCAAATAGCTCATCAGACGTCCACGCTCGAGAACCTTGGTGAGTAGGTTGCTCGCTTGCTCACAGGCCAGGTGCACGCCACCGAGCTGCGCGACCGAATCGTCCCCGTACTC
>JAKBCI010000026.1 GCA_021807965.1 Actinomycetes bacterium | reverse complement strand
ACGTCGTGTACGGCGGCGTCCCGGGTGAAGGCATTGACGAGAGCTGACACATCGGGTCCGAGGGTCGCCGAGAACAGCATCACGTGTCGGCCAGCGGGGGTAGCGCCAACAATGCGTCGTACCGCGGGCAAGAAGCCCATGTCCGCCATTCGATCCGCTTCGTCGACGACGACGGTCGTGACCGCCGAGAGGTCGAGGGAACGTTGTTCGAGAAGATCTTCGAGTCGGCCGGGACACGCCACCACGAGATCAACGCCACTGTTGAGCGCTTTACGCGTGGTGCTATACGACGTGCCGCCAAAGATTGTGATAATCCGCCGGCCGCGGTCGTTCGTCAGCTGCGCCAGTTCCTTTTGAACTTGGCTGGCGAGCTCTCGCGTCGGTACCAAGATGAGACCCAGCGGCTGGCGGGGACGGGCAGTGCCGATTCGAGCGAGCATCGGAAGGCCGAACGCCAACGTCTTGCCGGATCCGGTGGCAGCCTTGCCAACCACGTCGCGTCCGGCCAATGCGTCGGGAATCGCGGCGACCTGAATGGGGAATGCGTCACTGATGCCGCGCGCTCGCAATCGGTCGACCAGGTTCGAAGGCACGCCGAGATCGGCGAATGTTATGGACACGATGACTCCTATGAGTTGAGATGAGCCCAACTCGAAATGCCACGGTCGAATCGGTCTCCACCGCTAGTTGCGGTGAACAATGCCGCCAGCCTAGCAGGACTAAGCAGCAGCTCGAGCGGTGCGGGCGGAGGGACTCGAACCCACACTCCGAAGAACTGGTACCTAAAACCAGCGCGTCTGCCAATTCCGCCACGCCCGCCAAGCCACTACCCTAGGTGCCTCCGGGGGTCGATGCACGATGGTCCAGTAGATTGAGACCATGAATAACTCCGCCTTGGCCGAGGGCCTCGGGACCAATGACCTGAATCAGCGACTCCTACGGGAACGAATTGTGTTCCTCGGCTCACAAGTCGACCAAAACACCGCGAATCGTATCTGCGCTGAACTGCTGTTGCTCGAAGCCGAAGACCGCGACCGCGACATCAGTCTGTACATCAACTCGCCGGGCGGATCAGTGACCGACGGGCTCGCGATCTACGACACCATGCAGTACGTGAATTGCGATATTCGCACGATCTGTGTGGGAATGGCGGCGTCGATGGGCCAGTTCCTCCTCTGTGCTGGAACACCGGGCAAGCGATTCTCGCTGCCTCACAGTCGTATTTTGATGCACCAGCCGTCGGCCGGCGGCATGCAGGGCCAGGCGTCCGACATTGCGATCCAAGCAGAGCAGATCGTGTACATGAAGAAGATGCTCGCCGAGCGGATCTCGTATCACACTGGTCAGCCGGTGGAGCGTATCGAGGCAGATTCGGATCGCGATCGATGGTTCACCGCTCAAGAGGCGGTCGAGTACGGCTTCATCGACGCCGTCATCGACCGTTCGGTTACGCGACAAGGGGTCTAATGGGGGACAGTCCGCCGGTGGTGAGGCGGTCGCTGGCGCCCTCACCGGTGCGCGTCGTCAGTGCCCGGCCGCGCCTTCGCACGCGCTTGGCGAATCTGGTCGAGCGACGAGAGTTGCTCCTCAGTCTCATCACGTCCGATATTCGTATCAAGTACAAGGGATCGGCGCTCGGCCTCTTTTGGTCGATGCTGTCGCCGGCCCTAACCCTCGCTACCTACTACCTGGTGTTCTCAGTCTTCTTGAAGAACGGCATTCCCGACTTTGTGGTGTATCTATTCGCTGGCCTCATCGTCTGGAACATGTTCCAGAGTGCGGTGAGCACCGCTACCGGCGTCATCGTGGACCGAGCCGGTCTCGTCAAGAAGGTCTCGTTCCCCAGAGAGATACTGGCGCTCTCCAACGTTGGGGCGTCGGTTATCTATTTCGTGATTCAGGTCGCCGTACTCGCCGCGTTCCTCGCGATCATCGGTTACGCCCCGGCGTGGGGATTCCTCTGGTTGCTGCCCGTTTCCTTCGCAGCCCTGTACCTCCTGACCGCGTCGATCGCCATAGTCATGTCGGCCGTCACGGTGTACCTGCGCGACGTTCGTCATCTCATGGACGTGGTGTTGCAACTGTGGTTCTGGGTCTCGCCAGTCGTGTACTCGTACGAGAACTCCATCGCCCCCGCCTTACGATCACGGGGTCTTACCGCCCTCTACTTCATCAATCCGATGACGCCAATAATCCTTACGTTCCAGCGCATTTTCTACGTTCATACGACGGTGCGGTCTACCACGACTGGCCTAACGCTTCACATCTTGCCGACGTGGTCGCTGTCTACTTTTTCCCTGGTAAACGTGCTACTGCTCGTCGCTGCCGGCCTTCTCTTCCTCGTTGCGTTGGTCATCTTCGGACGCCTGGAAGGCAACTTCGAGTCGGAGCTGTAAATGGTGAACGCCATTGAAGTCGAAGCAATTGCCAAGCGTTTCACGATCCATCACGAGCGCAACCAGACGCTGAAGGAGCGGATACTGCACCCCCGTTCTGGCTCGTCGGAGGAATTTGACGCGTTGGTCGACATCAACTTCGTGGTCGGACAAGGTGAGACGCTCGGTATTGTGGGCCACAACGGTTCGGGGAAGTCGACGCTGCTGAAGTGCATCTGCGGTGTGCTGCAGCCCACGACAGGTCAGATTCGTCTTCGCGGCAACCTCGCGGCGCTCCTCGAGCTCGGTGCCGGTTTTCAGCACGAGCTCTCGGGTCGCGACAACGTCTACCTCTACGGATCGATGCTCGGTTTTTCGCACAAGATGGTTGATCGGATCTTCGATGACGTGGTGGCGTTCAGCGAGCTCGATCACTTCATTGATACGCCGGTGAAGTTTTACTCCAGTGGGATGTACGTACGACTGGCATTCGCGGTCGCGGTCAACGTTGACCCGGACCTCCTGGTAGTCGACGAAGTGTTGGCGGTGGGCGACGAGCGCTTCCAAGCGAAGTGCATTGACCGGATCCGTCAATTTCAACGCGAGGGCCGTACAATCTTGCTGGTCACGCATCAGGCCGACACCGTTCGCGCCATATGCGACCGCGCGATCGTGCTCGATCAAGGGCGCATGGTGGCCGATGGACCAGTCACCGACTCGCTGCGAATCTTTCGTGAGCGACTACTCGGTGACGTGGCCAACCACCGACCCGCGGGGGCGGGTACGGTGCGCATCGACGGCGTGTCGAGCGGCGCTGGATCGTTCGAAGTGCGCCACGGTGCCGGTATGGACCTCGACGTTACCTTCACGAGCGATCGCGCCGTGAGCGGCAACTTGGTCTTAGAGGTGTTTACCCGCACGGGCCTGCTAGTCAGTCGCAACGACGCGCAGTCGGCACCAGTAACGCTTCGTCCAGGAACTAGCCGAGTGGGCGTCGCGTTGTCGAACGTGCCGCTGCTCGACGGTGTCTACGATCTGAACGTCGGACTCGTCGAACCCGAGGGTGCGACGGTCATTGCGTGGAGCGAGAAGGCCGCGTCGATTCAAGTCCTCTACGACGGTCGAGCGGGTGGCGTCGTGGAAATCGAGTCGACGATCACGCAGTGGTAGGCGCTGGTGATTTCAAACGCGGATATCGTCGTAGCGAGCCGAGGCGTCCGAGTCGCCCGGCGTTGACCGGATAGGTCGCGAGGCGCAGTAAGCGTCGATCGCCGCGAGAGTTACCGTAGGCGTAGATGATTGGTTCGGTAGCGTAGTCGCGCGCCGTAATCCAGTCGGTGAGTCGGCGCATCTTCTCAGAACCTCGACAGTTGCGTCCGAGGTAGCCACCGGTCAGGCGCCCCAACGGGTCGGTGGCGAGGCGCGTGCCGAGCGCACCGAGCGCACCGAGCTGTTCAGCGACCACGTCGACGTAGAGCTGAGGCGACGCTGACACAATGACGACGTCGTGACCCTCGAGCAGGTGCCAGCGCAGGCGGGCCAGTGTTTTAGGTCGTAAATGATGCTCCAGGTGATCGAGAATGAACGCGCGTGATTGTGACGCGACGTCACTCTCGTCGCGTCCGGCCAGCAACCGTAGAAAAAGACGCTCCTTGGCGCTGTCCGCACTCGTGCCGCTACGCACGGCGCCGACGCTCAGCGGTATTGCGAGCCGCAGCGTCGCCGCGACGGTTCGTCCACCGCCGGCAATCCAACGAAGCCAACGGAACACGCTTCCGCCTTCGGTTAGCGTTCCGTCCAGGTCAAAGGCGGCGACAACCGGCACGGCGGTCACCTCAGGCTGCGTCATTGCTCCAGTTTCTCAGGCTTTCGCACGATGCGCAGGCGAAACCACTTGTGCGATGAAAGATCGTGAGCGGTCGCCAACGAGTGCCGTTATGCTGGCCGCGCAGTCGTGGGATTGGCCCAGCAACGAAAAGGAGTCAACATGTCGATTCGCCTCGGTGACGTAGCCCCGGACTTCTCGGCGGACACTACGGAGGGACCCATCAACTTCTACGAATGGCTCGGAGATAGTTGGGGGATC
Source organism: Actinomycetes bacterium (assembly GCA_021807965.1). The sequence goes on along the minus strand of JAKBCI010000026.1, from coordinate 7,053 downwards.
CTCTTTTCGCACCCGAAAGACTTTACGCCGGTCTGCACGACTGAATTGGGCGCCTTCGCGGCCCGCAAGGCGGAATTCGACCGGCGCAACACCAAGATCATCGGTGTATCGGTTGACGACGTCGCATCGCACCAGCAGTGGAAGGGCGACATTGCTGAGACGCAGGGTACCGCCCTCAATTTCCCGATCATCGGTGACGAAGAGCGTAAGGTGGCCGGGCTCTACGACATGATCCACCCGAACGCCAACGATACGCTGACGGTGCGCAGCGTCTTTATCATCGGCCCCGACAAAAAGGTGAAGTTGACGCTTACGTATCCGGCGTCCACCGGGCGCAACATTGATGAGATCATTCGCGTTCTGGATTCGCTGCAGCTCGTGGCCGGCTACTCGGTGGCGACACCGGTGAACTGGCGCGACGGAGACGACGTCATAATCGCGAACTCGATCTCCGACGATGAGGCCAAAACGAAGTTCCCCAAAGGCTTTCGAAAGCTGAAGGACTACTTGCGCCTGACGCCCCAGCCCAACAAGTAACCGTCGATGCGCGTAGACCCGGTGCTCGGTACCGTGGCGCCTGTCGCGATGAGATGACGGCGGTGTCGTCGAGGTCTTCGCTCGCGAGCACCGCGATTCGCTTAGGCGGGTTGTAAGCGGGGCACGACACCGGTGGTGGGATTGACCACCTCAGGCGGGGTCTAGTGGGGTGATGTGCCGTGTCGTCGAACGCGGTCCACGCTCCACTGACCCGGCGATTGCGTGCGGTCCAATGGTCAGCGAATGACTGGTGCACTTGCCCATCTCGAGAACGAGGCGCGGGACGTTGCTGGGGCCGGCGGAGCGTTCGACGGGACATGGGTGGACGGAACCGGCGACGGAAACGGTGGCACCCGCGACTGGGGATCGAACGTCACTGGCGTCGCCGGCGAGATTGGCGGCGTTCGGTGACGCCAATAGGTTCCAGTGGTTTGGGGTCGGTGCGAATCGGGGCATACGCGGAGGTCGTGGTGGCGCCGTTCCGTGGCGACTTCGATACCAGTCGCTCACGCATGGTACGAACTCCGGTGAAGCAGCGCCAATGACGGAATGGTCTCACGCAGCGCTCGCCGAGTTTGGTGGCTCGGTCGTCCAGGTCATCTAGTTCCGCGGTTGCAGGGACGTTGCGCCGTTGGGGCGAGATCGCTGATGAGCCCGAACATCGATCGCCAACCGCCCGTGTCGTGCGGCACCTGTGTATGTCATGGGGAACGTTTGAATCGGTGTTGAGGGGCGACGGTTGGTTGACCAACTGGGGAAAGGTTCAATCAGATGGCATCTCTAGCAGCGACTCTCGCAGCGCTCGCTTGAGCACTTTTCCTTGCGGGTTGCGCGGCAGTGGCTCTCCCCGGAAGTAGTACTTGGTCGGGACTTCGAAACGTGCGAGTCGATGGGTCACGTGCGTGCGTAATTCATCGGCTCTCACTGATCGTCCGGGCCGCAGCACGATGACGGCGGCTACCTCTTCGCCTAAAGTCGGGTGTGGTAGGCCGACTACGGCGCAGTCGGCAACGTCGGGGTGTTCGAAGAGTGCGGCTTCTACGACCACCGAGTACACGTTCTCGCCGCCTCGGATAATCACGTCCTTTGCGCGATCGACGATGTAGATGAATCCGTCGTCGTCAATTCGTGCTATGTCGCCGGTGTGCAACCACCCCGCGGTGAAGGATCGAGCGGTTTCCTCCGGCTTGTTCCAGTACCCCCGTACAACGTTGGGTCCCTTGATCCAGAGTTCGCCGACCATGGCTGGATCACTCATGCTCGGCGGTTCGGCCAGGTCGTACCCGTCGGGAACGACGGCGACTTCGCACACGGGGACAACGGTCCCGCAGCTCGTCGGACGTTCAACGTAATCGGGGCCGGTATTGAGTGCGACCGCCGCGGCGGTCTCGGTCAGCCCGTAGCCATTACCGGGCTGAGCGAGATTGAACGCGCTGCGGATTCTCGTGACGAGTTCTGGCGGTGCGGGCGCTCCGCCGTAGGACACCAGACGGACGCTCGACACGTCATAGCTGGCAAAATCCGGGTGGTCGAGGATCTGCATCACGACCGTCGGCACGCCACCAATGGTGGTGATGCGCTCGCGCTCGATGATCGCCAGTGCCTCAGCCGGATCGAAATGGTGCGTCATCACTAGCTTCCCACCGGCGGCCGTACTCACCACCATCACGGCGAGACAGCCGGTGGCGTGGAAGAGCGGAATGTTAAGCAGGTTGGCGCTGGGGCCGGGCGTGTCGGCGCCTGGTTCGGTCGACGCGAAGCGCAGCGTCGCGCGCTGGCCGATGAAGAACAAGTTCATCAGATTGGTGACCACGTTGCGGTGGGTGCCTACGGCGCCCTTGGGGTGACCCGTGGTGCCCGACGTGTAGAACATTGTCGCGTCATCGTCCGCGTCAATCTGAATGTCGACGGGTGTTGCCGCGGGGTCGACGGCTCCGAGGAACGTGTCGAACGACACGATCTCCACGCGCTGATGCCGTTCAAGTTCACGAACGTGCTCGAGGTGTTCGGTCATCACAATGATCGTTGTCAGTTGATCTAGGTCGTCAAGAAGCGGCCGGATCTGTTCCAGCCGTTCGTCGTCGACGAAGACGACACGTGTTCCCGAGTCGGCGAGCCCGTAACGAAGTTCGTCACTTGTCCACCATGCATTTAACGGTACGGCAATGGCACCGGCACACACGATCCCCCAAAAGGCACTGACCCACGACGGAAGGTTTCGCGAAGCAATAGCCACGCGATCGGCGCGGTCGACGCCGCGATCGCGTAAGCGGTGCGAAAGTGCAGAGGCGATCCGGTAGTGCTGATCGAAGGTGATCCGCTGATTCCCGTAGACGAGAAAATCTCGTTCGCCGTGGCGAAGCGACAGATCGAGAACCTCGCGAAGGTTTTTGGGCGCGTGCTTCCACACCGACATCTCGATTCCTCGCACGACGCGACGCTCGGTCTCGAATAGCTGGCCGGGCGACGTCAACTGGGCGGTAGCCGCCGTCAGCGACAGGGGTGGCTCGGTCACGCGGGCGGGACCGTACCCGTAGACCGGGGAAAGAGACGGTCGCGATAGTGAGCAAGTTCTTCTATCGACTCCCGGACGTCGTCGAGCGCTCGGTGACTGGACTCCTTGTCGGGTAATCCGGCGAGTACTTCTGGATGCCAACGCCGAGCGAGCTCTTTGATGGTCGACACGTCGACGTTGCGATAGTGAAAGAATGCTTCGAGCTCGGGCATGTACTGCTGGAGAAAGCGCCGGTCGGTTCCGATTGAATTGCCACAGAGAGGAACGCTGCCGGGTTCAGTGATGTGCTCGCGCAAGAACGCCAAGGTTCGTTGCTCCGCCTGAGCCACGCTCACCGTAGACCGCCGGATGGCGTCTAGCAGCCCGGATTTAGAATGCATTCGCGTGACGAAGTCACCCATCTGTGCCAGTTGGTCCGCCGTGGCACCAATGACGATGTCGGGTCCTTCCGCGACGACGGCGAGGTGGTCGTCGGTCACAATCGTTGCGATCTCCACGATGACGTGGCGGTCGGGCTCGAGGCCGGTCATCTCGAGATCCATCCAGGCGAGCATGGACTGACACTATCGAAGTGCGCGGTTGGGGCATGTAATCTTCGCGCCATGGAGATCCCCATCACGAGGTTGTGCGACAACGCCGTTATCCCCAGTTCGGCCCATGACGGCGATGCCGGATTCGATCTCGTCGCCGTAGAATCGTATCGGCTCGAACCGCGAGGTGGGCGCGCGCTCGTCAGCACCGGCATCGCAGTCGCCATTCCCTCGGGTTTCGGCGGCTTCGTACTTCCCCGCAGTGGCTTATCACTTCGTCACGGAGTCACGTGCGTCAACGCGCCCGGCCTCGTTGATTCGGGCTATCGAGGTGAGATCAAGGTGGCGCTCGTGAATCTTGACCCGCAAGACGTGTACGTGGTGAGCGCGGGTGATCGGATCGCACAACTCGTCGTGTTGCCAGTAGCGGCAGCGGATTTCCGACTGGTCGAAGATCTGCCAGCGTCGTCTCGAGGTATCGGGGGATTTGGGAGTTCGGGCCGGTAGGTCGAGAGGACGGCTCAACCGATCACGCTGTGGCGATCCCGTCCGCTACACTTAAGGCGACGCGGACGTAGCTCAGTTGGTAGAGCGCGACCTTGCCAAGGTCGAGGTCGCCGGTTCGAGCCCGGTCGTCCGCTCCAGGAGAGTCGCGTCCCGGGGTGCTTGGACCGCGAGGTCGAGTCGGTAGGCGTGGTGATCGGTGACGAAACCGCGGGACCGTGGGTGTAGTTGCGAATCCGTGCGTGGGTCCATGACGAGGGGAGGCGAGTCTCGGCCACCTCGCTGAACGCTAACCGGGCGAGGGCGGTGGACGGGCCGTTGGTTGGTACGCCACGGATGATCGAAGGTATCAACGCAAAGGATGCGAACGCGTCGTACTGGCCTGACACACTGGATCCGAATGGGAGACGGCCATGCGAACGGTAACCGAGGAAGATGTTGGCCACCAATTGGAATCAGTGGCCCACGACGAACCTCGAGTAGTCGTCTCGGGGAACTTCGCAACGCCATGGACGTTGATCAACATCGCGAATGAGTCCTTGGAGAAGTTTCGCGCGTTCGTTCTCAACCCGCAACGAGGTTGGCCCGAACGAAGTGGACTGATCACTGAGACGCCGTTCGTGGGTGAAGGCGTGCGGTACGCCTCCGGTGTGGAGTTCTTGCCCATGCGACTCTCCCTCGTGCCCCGACTCTTCGCGTCGACGCGCCCCCCCGACGTTGTCCTCGTGCAGACCTCGCCTCCCCATCGCGGTCGAGTATCTCTCGGCATTGAGGTGAACATCTTGCCCGCGGCAATCCACGAGGCTCGACGGCGCGGTGGCGTAGTCGTGGCCCAGCTCAATCCGCAGATGCCATATACCGTTGGTGACGGCGAGATTGACGCGGAGCTGATTGACTTCGCCGTCGAGGTGGACGAGCCGCTGCCGTCTCCCGTAGCACGGCCGATTGACGAGGGCGCTTCGCGCATCGGACGCAACGTCGCGTCGCTGGCCAGTGACGGCGCGACGCTGCAAATGGGAATCGGGCTACTGCCCGACGCCGCCCTCTCCTTCATGGGTCAGAGACGCCATCTCGGAGTTTGGTCAGAAATGATCAGTGACGGCGTCATGATGTTGGACCGCGCCGGCGCGATTGACCCGGATCGGGTGATCACGTCGACGTTCCTGTATGGTTCGGCCGAACTTTATCGCTGGGTCCAGCACAATCCGCGCGTGGTAATGCGACGTACGGAGGTCGCGAACAACCCGGCGCGTATCGCCGAGCAACCGGCGATGCTGTCGATCAACACGGCGTTGGAGGTTGACCTTTACGCGCAGGCCAACGCTAGCTACGTCCACGGAGCAATTTATTCCGGATTCGGTGGTCAGCCGGACTTCGTGAGTGGGGCGCTGCACTCGCGAGACGGGCAAGCGGTGTTGGCGCTTCGATCGTGGCACGAGAAGACGGATAGATCGACCGTTGTCCCGATACTGCGCGACCCCGTGTGCTCCTTTCAGCACAGCGCAGTCGTAACTGACCAGGGGGTGGCGACGCTCTTCGGCCGAAGTCAGAGTGACCAGGCGAGGGCTCTGATCGAGTTCGCGGCTGAGCCGAAAGCGCGAGACGATCTCGCTCGTGCCGCAACAACGTTAGGAATTCTCTAGCGACGCGCCCCACGCGCTGCGTAGGCTGCACGCGAGGAGGGCGAATGATTCATCCGGCGTTGCAGGCATACTTGGATGACGTGCGCGCCCGGCCGCTGCCGCACCCGTCGACGGTGACGATGGCCGAGCGCCGCGCAACGTTCCGCTCGACCGCTCAGTCGCTTTGGCCGAACGAACCACCAATCGCCAGTGTTCGCGATTACGTCATTGACCTCGTTGGTCGCGCCGTCGGATCAAGACTCTACGTGCCGACGACGGACGAGGCCCGGGGGCTGGTGGTGTACTTCCACGGCGGATCGTTCGTGCTCGGTGACTTGGAGACCCACGATCGCGTCTGCCGACGGATAGCGGAAGACACGGCGATGCGGGTGCTCGCCGTTGACTACCGGCTGGCCCCGGAACACCCATTCCCCAGTGGACTAGACGACGCGGTCGACGTGCTACGTCACGTGGCGACGCACCGTGAGCGTTTCGCCGATGCGGAGGCGGCCCTGTTCGTGATGGGTGATTCGGCCGGTGCGACGCTCGCGACCGTGGCCTGCGCCCTCACCCGCGACGAGGATCTGAGCATCGTCGCCCAAGTGTTGCTGTACCCAACGCTCGGTCCCGATATGGTGACCGATTCCGCCCATTCGTACGGCTCGGGCTACGGGCTCGAGTTGGATCACCTGCGCTATGACTACTCCCAGTACCTGGGTAGCGCCGATCACACTGATTCTCGGATCTCACCGCTGCTAAATCCGGATTTGGCCCACTCGCCGTCGGCGATCGTCGTGGTAGCGACGCTCGATCCGCTGCGTGACGAGGGGATCGCGTACGCCGGATTACTCGAGCACTTTGGCGTCGACGTCGAATTACTAGAGGCCGAGGGCATGATTCACGGTTTCATCCGCCTTGGTGGCATCGTGCCCGAGGCTCTGGACATCCTGGACGACGTCGCAGCTCACCTCCACCGACTCGTCGTCCGGCCGTGAACGTCCTCTTCATCACACTGGACCAGTTTCGAGGGGATTCGTTCGGTGCGGCCGGGCACCCGTTGGTCAAGACGCCTACGCTCGATCGGATCGCTCGAGAGGGTATTCGATTGGCGAGGCATTTTTCGCAGGCGGCTCCTTGCGCGCCGGGTCGAGCTGCGCTGTACACCGGGACCTACCAGATGAACAATCGCGTCGTGGCTAATGGCACGCCACTCGAGCGGCGGTTTGAAAGCTTCGCTACGGTGGCCCGCCGTGCGGGTTACGATCCGACCCTGTTCGGCTATACGGATCAGGGTCTCGATCCGTTCGCGGCGGTCGGCACGGACGACCCGCGCCTCGACTACTAC
>JAKBCI010000025.1 GCA_021807965.1 Actinomycetes bacterium | reverse complement strand
GCGCACGACGCCAACGTGCGTGCGTGGGCGACGCTCGCCGCGTGGACCAAGCCGTTTCTCTGCTGCTTCTCCGATGAGGATCCCATCACGCGCGGGGCCGATCAGCGATTCCTCGACGTCGTCCCCGGTGCCGCGGGCCAAGCCCACACCACGATCCACGGCGCGGGGCACTTTCTCCAAGAAGATCGGGGGCACGAACTGGCCGGCGTCCTCGCGTCGTTCGCGCGCGCTGATCAGCGGTAGTGCCGACCGAGGTCGTCGCTCCACGCGGGGGCCCGCAGCGTCCCGCGCGGCACGCTCCAGCGAAAGACTGGCTTGATGTCGAGCACCGGCGTGCCATCGATGCCGTCGAGTCCGCGCACGCGAAAGGCGCGCTCGCTCAGGCTCTCGATGGCGATCGTGGTGAGGAGCAGCCGGTTGGGCCGATCCTTGTTGCGCTGGGCAAATACGCCTACGTCGGGCCAGTCGGCGTTGCCGCGCGGGTGTCGGTGCCACGGAGCGGGCGGCACGTCATCGGCCCAGTCGGCGAAGAAGATCAACTCCACGTGGGAGAAGTCCTCGAGGCCGCGCAGCGCCTCGCTGGGAACGTCGGCGGCTAGCTCGACGGTGCTTTCGACGTCGTCCCAGTTATCGTCGAGCGCTTCGTCGCGGTCGTTTCGAATGTAGGCGACGGCTCGTACGGCGTAGTCCATGGGGCCAATCTAGCGAGCGACCCCGGTGGCGATAGGGTGAGTCCCCGGAATGGGTAACGATGGCTGAGCTCACCTTCACCTACGGCACGATGGCGGCTGGCAAGTCGACGCTCGCCCTGCAGCTCTGCTGGCAGTTGCGAGAGGGGCGAAGCGACGTGGCGCTGTGGACCTTTGGGGATCGCAGCGCGAATGGCACGGTCACCAGTCGAATCGGCATTGAGGCCGACGCGGAGGCCGTGGCGCCCGGCGCGGACTTGGCGCCGCACGTGGCCCGGCTACTCCAGCGCGAGGTGCAGATACTCGTGATCGACGAGGTGCAGTTCGCCAGTGCGGATCAGATCGACGCGTTGGCTAGCCTCGCGGACGAACACGGCGTCGACGTGCACACCTTCGGGCTGTCGGCGGACTTTCTCCTCAACATCTTTCCTGGTTCGGCCCGGCTCTTCGCGATCGCGGACTGGGCGCACGAGCTGCCCCTGACGTCGTCGTGCTGGTGCGGCCGCCGCGGCCGCTGCAACGCTCGCGTCGTTGACGGCGTGGTCGCTCGCGCCGGCGACCAGTTCTACTTCGGCGACGTCGCCTCGGGCGACGTGCACTACCAGGTGCTCTGTCGCACCCACTACCGGCTCGGCCAGCTGCGTCCCTAGTTCGCCCGCGTCAAAAGAACGCCGCGCACAGGTCGTAGAGCTCGCGCGGCACGCCGCGCTGACCGTACGCGACCGCCGACAACGGTTGGAGTTCGATGGCGCCGCCGCGAACCAACGGTATCGTCCCAAAGTCGCCGTCGACAACGGCGTCGTAGGCGGCGGCACCGACCCGGGTCGCCCAGATGCGGTCGTAGGCGGTCGGACTGCCGCCGCGCTGCAGGTGCCCAAGGACCGTCGTTCTCACTTCGAATCCCCCGTGCTCGTCGATCTTGGTGGCTACGAACTGTCCGACCCCGCGCGTAGCCAAGCGCACGCCGCGTACCCCGTCGGCGCTCAAGTTCGGCACTTCGGTTCCCCCGAGCGTGGCCAGGTTGACGCCTTCGGCGACGACCACGATAGAGAACGCGTTGCCGGCGTCTCGACGGGTGACGAGGTGCGCGACGATGTCGTCCATGGTGAGGGGGAACTCCGGTATCACGATGAGGTCTGCGCCACCCGCGAGACCTCCGAGGGCCGCGACCCATCCCGTCGTGCGACCCATCGTTTCGACCACCATGACGCGGTGGTGGGAGTCGGCGGTCGTGTACAGGCGGTCCAACGATTCGGCCACGACGCTGATCGCGGTGTCGAAGCCGATGCAGTAGTCCGTGCCGAGCAAGTCATTGTCGAGGGTCTTGGGCACCCCCACGACCGGCGCCCCTCGTTCGGCTAGCCAGTGGGCGATTCGCTGGGTCCCGTTACCACCGATGGCGACGAGCGCGTCGAGGTGCTCGTTGATTGACGCCAGGACCTGGTCACGGCCACCGGCCGGTCGGTCGAGGTCGTAGCGCGCGGTGCCGAGGAGCGTGCCGCCGCGTCCGACGACGCCACGAAAGTCCTCAGTCCCCAGGTCGCGTCCGGCGTAGGTGACGAGTCCCGACCAGCCGTTGGCGACGCCGATGACCTCGTGGCCGTCGGCGAGGGCCATCAGGCCAACCGCGCGGATCGCCGCGTTTAGGCCCGGCGCGTCGCCGCCGGCCGTGAGAACCCCAATGCGCATACGCCCTCGATAGATCGCCGTTCGACCGTAACTTTACGCGATGGCCCGCCGCGTAGCCGCTAGCGACCAGAGATCGTTTCGCCGTTACGACTCGTTCACGTGACGTTCATTTTCGCTGCCTACGCTCGGGCGGGAATGAGTGATCAAGGACGTGGATCGTGGATGAGGTAGTCAAACCCAACGTGGACTCGGCCCGCATCGAGTCCGTGCTCCACCAGCTCGACCCCGACGCCGATCGGCCGGCCCACGTCATCGCGACCGAGGGACTCAATCTCCATTTCGGATCTAAGACGATTCTTTCCGGCGTCAACATGAGCTTCACTCGCGGCACGATCACTGCGTTGATTGGCCCCACCGGATCGGGCAAGTCCACATTCCTGCGCACGCTGAACCGCATGAACGATCGCGTCGTTGGCTTTCGCCACGAGGGTGATGTACGCCTCGACGGACGTAGCATCTGGGACTCGCGCGAGGACCTACTCGCGCTGCGTCAGCGGGTCGGCATGCTCTTTCAGCGGCCCAACCCGTTCCCGATGTCGATCAAGGACAACGTCGTCGCGGGGGTGCGAGCCCACCGCATCGCCAAGGGCAAGCAGCTGGACGTGGTCGCAGAGATTCGCCTGCGCGAGGTGGGCCTCTGGGACGCGGTGAAGGATCGTCTCGGCGATTCGCCCTACCGGCTTTCGGGTGGTCAACAACAACTGCTCTGCCTCGCCCGAGCGCTCGCGGTCGGTCCCGAGGTGCTACTGCTCGATGAGCCGACGTCGGCCCTCGACCCGCTCTCTACTGAATCAGTTGAGGGCCTGCTTCGCCGATTGACGCCGGCGCTGTCCTTGATCGTGGTGACCCACAACCTCGGCCAGGCTCGACGGGTCTCGGACGTCACCATGTTCTTTCACGGTGGTCACCTCGTCGAGTCCGGTCCCACTGACCAGGTGTTCGAACGACCCCGCGAGTCCGACACCGCGCGCTACGTCAACGGACTAATGGGCTGACGGGCGACGGTAACCGAGAAATCGTTTTGCCCTTACCGCGACATCACGAGTGGTTTACCTGCGATGCGTACCGTAGCCGGGTCGTCTACTAGGAGGAACGTTGTGAAGTGGAAAACCCGTATGAGCTCTCGACTGGCGCTCACCGTTATTCTGGCGGGTGCGCTCGGTCTATCGGGCCTCGCGTCGGGAGCGTCGGCGTCAACCAAGACCAAGGCCAAGGCCAAGCCCCGCGCGGGGGTCACGCTCGTCGTCGAGAAGCCGGCGGCGGCCAATTTGTCCGAGACTGGCAGTACGTTGCTGTACCCACTCTGGAACATCTGGGCTCCGGGCTACCAGTCGGCGTATCACAACGTCACCATCAGCACCGCGGGCACGGGTTCGGGAACCGGCATCGCCGACGCGGCAAGCGGCACGGTCAACATCGGCTCGTCTGACGCCTACCTCTCGCCAACGACGCTGGCCGCGAACCCCTCGCTGCTCAACATTCCACTCGCGATCTCCTACCAGGCGATCGTGTACAACATTCCCGGCTTGACCGCGCACCTCAAGCTGAACGGCACGATCATCACCGAGATGTACCTCGGCAAGATCACCAACTGGAGCGACCCGGCCATTGCGGCGCTCAATCCCGGCGTGAAACTGCCGTCGCTGCCGATCGTCGCGCTGCACCGCTCCGACGGCAGCGGTGACACCTTCATCTTCTCGCAGTACGTGGCTCGCCAGGACGGGTCGCAGTGGGGCGTTGGCAACTACGGCACGACGGTGACCTGGCCGGCGATCAAGAACCAGCTCGCTGAGAACGGCAACGGCGGCATGGTCTCGGGCTGCCAAGCCACGCCGGGCTGCGTTGCCTACGTCGGCATCAGCTACCTGACCCAAGCCCTCGGCGACGGACTGGGTTACGCCCAGATCAAGAACGGCGACGGACAGTACGTGCTGCCCACTCCGCAAACGGCGAGTCTCGAGGCGCAGGGCTACACCAAGATCACCCCGGCCAACGGCACGATCTCGATGATCAACGGACGCGTGAAGGGTGGCTACCCGATCGTCAACTACGAGTACGCCATCGTCAACAAGCACCAGGCCAGCACCTCGGTCGCCCAAGCGGTCCGCTCGGTGCTCGAGTGGGCGATCAATCCAAAGCACGGTAACGCCGCCAAGTACCTCAGCCAAGTTCGCTTCGTTGCGCTGCCCATGAAGGTCGTCCTGCAGTCCTTTCAGCAGATCAAGTCGATCAGGTAGTCGCGCCATCGATGGCAGCCGAACACCGTAGTCCCGTATCACCCACCCGCCGGGAGCGACCGTCCCGGCGGGTGGGTCGTTACGTGCGCCGCCACGAGGAGGGCCTCTGGCGAGTCGGGGGCCGCGTCGCGGCGCTGATGCCGATCGCCGCGCTGCTCTTCGTGGTCGTGGTTCTCGCCGTCAAGGCTTGGCCAGCCATTCGAGTGAACGGCTTCAGCTTCTTGACTGGCAGCGCGTGGCTCCCGGGCAATACCTACGGTGGAGTCGAACACGTGCACGGCGTCATTATCCCGGCGGGCGCGCGATACGGTGCGTGGCCCCTCATCGCGGGCACGCTGCAGACCTCGGCGATCGCGATCCTGATCGCGCTGCCCATCTCCATTGGGACGGCCTTCGCACTGACCGAGCGACTGCCGAGGTGGATCGCGCGCCCCGTCGGCTTCTTCGTCGAGATACTGGCCGGTATCCCGAGCGTCATCATTGGCCTGTGGGGCGTCCTGGTCCTCGGACCCTTCCTCGCCCACGACGTGTACCCCCTCGTGGCGAACCACGTGCCGAACGTTCCGGTGCTTCGCTACTTCGCGGGTTCGGTCGGCTACGGGGAGGGCCTCTTGACCTCGGGCCTGGTCCTCGGGCTGATGATCGTGCCTATCATCGCGTCGACGACGCGCGACCTCTTTTTGCAGGTGCCACCGCTGCCCAAAGAGGGTGCCGAGGCGCTCGGCATGACCGACGCCGAAGTGGCGCGACGCGTGACGATTCCGTGGGTGCGTTCGGGCATCATTGGGGCGACGGTCCTCGGGTTGGGCCGCGCCCTCGGGGAAACCATCGCGGTCGCCATGGTGTCGGGTTCGGTGCTCGGGGTGGTATCGCCAAATATCTACGGCACGATGACCACCATCGCCGCGACGATCGTCAGCCAACTGGACTCGGCGGCCACCGACGGTACGGGCTTCGCCGTGGCGACGCTCGCCGAGGCCGGCCTCTTGCTGGCCCTGATCTCGATAGTCGTGAATCTGGTCGCGCGTCGCATCGTCCGCCACTCATCGCGCATGACGGCGCCCGTGGGACGGGCCTAGCCGTGGCAATCGACGTGGCCTCATACCCTCGCACGCGCTGGCGGCGAGGCAAGTCGTTGCTCTTTCGGGCCTTCACGGTAGGCTCGCTCGTCTTCGTGGTCGGGCCGGCGCTGTGGTTGATCGGCAGTGTCGTGGCGCGGGCGGTGCCCACGTGGCGATGGAACGTCCTTACCACGCTGTCCCAGGGCACCGGCGGTGGCTTGGCGAACGCCGTGGTGGGCACCGCCGTGATCATGTTCGGCGTGCTCGTGTTAGCCGGCACGGTAGGAATTCTCACGGGGGTGTACCTGTCAGAGTACACGGTTCGTCGCGACGGCACCCCCGGCGGTGGCGTGATGCGTATCGCCATCGACGTTCTCGCCGGCTTTCCGTCAATCGTGCTCGGCTACGTCGGGTATATCGCGCTCTGCGTCGGCCTCGGCTGGGGGTTTTCACTACTGCCGGCGCTGCTCATCGTGTCGATGATGGTGGTTCCCTACATCGCCAAGGCGACTGAGTCCGCACTTCGCCAGGTCCCCACAAACTACCGTGAGGGCGCGGACGCGCTCGGCATGTCCGGCGGCTACGCGCTGCGTCGAGTGGTGGTGAAGTCAGCGCTGCCCGGCATCGTCACGGGGCTGCTGATCGCCCTGTCGATCGCCGGCGGCGAGACGGCCCCGCTGCTGTACACCGCTGGGGTCACCAACAACCTGCCGACGTGGACCCTGCTGCATCACCCGATTTCGTACCTGACGTACTACATCTGGACGGACTGGAATCAGCCGACGGCGGCCGCGCACGTTGTCTCTTACGACGCGAGCCTGATCTTGATCGTGATGGTGCTGGTGCTGCTCGTCGTCGCGCGCCTCGTGGTGACCCGCACGCAGCGTCACACCGAGGGCGCTCGGTAGACGTCGGGCGCTCGGCGGCGCTACCCTCGAGGACCAAGGGGGTAGTCGTGGAACGAGCGTGGTGGCGAGAGTCGGCGGAGTCGCTGGCGCGGATGATTCGATCAGGCGAGACGACCTCGCGCGAGGTTGTCGAGTCGCACCTCGAGCGAATCGAGAACGTGAACGGTGCGGTGAACTCGGTAGTCGAGGTGCGACCCGACGAGGCGCTGGCGGCCGCTGACGCGGCCGACGCAGCCCAGCGAGCGGGTCGCCCGCTCGGACCACTGCACGGTGTCCCGTTCAGCGTGAAGACCAATATCGACGTGGCCGGCTACGCCACGACCGACGGTTCGGTCTACCTCGCCGACCGGGTCGCGTCGAGTGACGCGCCGGTGGTCGAGCGCATGCGCGGCGCCGGTGGCGTGGTCCTCGCGCGTACGAACATGCCCGATCTCGGTCTGCGGATCAATACCGAGTCGTCGCTGTATGGCGCCGCACACAACCCCTGGCGGCGGGGACGTACGACGGGTGGATCCTCAGGCGGAGAGGCCGCGTCGATCGCGTCCGGCATGAGCCCCATCGGACTCGGTAACGACATCGGCGGTTCGTTGCGCAATCCCGCTTACGCGTGCGGCATTGCCTCGATCAAGCCGTCGAGGGGCCGCGTGCCGATGGCGAACGTGACTGATCCCGTTGAGCGGCCACTCAACAGCCAGATCATGTTGGCCGAAGGCGTCCTCGCTCGTCGGGTCGCCGACCTGCGTCTCGGGCTGTCGGTGGTCATGGGTTCGCACCCTCGTGACCCACAGGCCGTCGACGTCCCGCTCGGCGGTCGCCCGGTCGCTCGCCGGGTCGCCCTGGTACCCGAGCCCTCGGGGGGTTCCACCGACGCGGGCGTCGCCGAAGGCGTACGCGCCGCGGGCCGCGCTCTCGAAGCCGCCGGGTACCACGTCGAGGAAGTGGAGCCACCCCGGCTGGTGGAGGCGTACCTGGCGTGGACCGAGTTGATGTGGACCAGTTTGCGGGTGGCCATGCCCATGATCGAGCCGATCATGGGCGACGGTGGACGGCGATTCCTCGAGCTCACCAACGTCGACTTTCCCGTCAGCACCGAATCGCTCTACGCCATGCACCAGTCTCGCTTCGCCGTCGAGCGGGCGTGGCGGGAGTTCATGGAGTCCTACCCCGTGGTCGTGGGGCCTACGTGGACCCAGCCGCCCTTCGAGCACGGCTTCGACATCGCCGACGCCGACTCGGCGATGGCCGTCGCCGAACTCTTTCGCTTCGTGTTGCCCGCCAATCTGATGGGTCTGCCCGCCGTGTGCGTGCCCACGGGGCTCGCCGACGGCCTGCCCACCGGCGCGCAGGTTATCAGCATGATGTACCGCGACGATCTCTGTCTCGACGCCGCCGAGGCGGTCGAGCGATCGATCGGCGTCATAACGCCAATCGATCCGCGGGCGTGAGCGTCACGGTACGCCCCATCCGCGCCGACGAGGTAGCCGACGCCGTCGCGCTCGTCGTAGACGGGTCGCTTTCACCGGAGGGTGAACGGCCCGACGACCTCGCGGCGTACTGGTCCGGGGTCGTCGCGACGCGCGCCGGAGGGGGCGACGTGTTGGTGGCGCTCGACGATGGCGACGTCGTGGGCGTCTGCCAGGTTCTCCTGCTGACGCACTTTCAGCACGCGGGCGGTCGCTGCTGCGAGCTCGAGAGCGTTTACGTGCGACGTGACCGGCGCGGTCAGGGTGTTGGGTCGGCCATGTTGCGCGCCGCCGAATCGCTCGCGCGGGCCGCTCACTGCTACCGAATCCAGCTGACGAGTCGCAACCAGCGAGTCGACGCTCATCGGTTCTATCTCGCCAACGGCTTCGACCAGACGAGTCAGGGTTTCAAGAAGAGCCTCACGACGTAACTTCGCGGATCGAGCCGTCGTCGACGTCGAAGACGAAGCCCCGTACGTCGCTGTCGTCGATGAAGGGGCTCTCGCGAAGCGCCGCGACCGTGGCGCGCACGTCGGCGTCCACGTCTCGGTAGGCCCCGAGTCGAAAGGGTGGTCGCACGCCGGTCTGTTCGGTGATGGCGGCCACGAGTTCGTCTTCGACAAAGCTCTCGAGCCCGCACCGACTGTGGTGAATCACCATGATCGAGCGGGTGCCCAAGAGGCGCTGGCTGAGCAGCAGGGAGCGGATGGCGTCGTCGGTTGCGAGCCCCCCGGCGTTGCGAATCAGGTGCGCTTCGCCGAGGTCGAGTCCCAGCGCGCCGAACAGGTCCAGGCGCGAGTCCATGCACGTCAATACGGCCAGTCGGCGCTGGGGCTCGGTCGGTCGTTCTCGGTGACCGTGGCGAGCAACGTACCCGCGGTTGTTGTCGAGGATCTCGTCGATGCTCATCGCGCCAGTGTAGACAGAGTCGCTACGCTCGACCCAGGAGGTGGCGATGCAACACAACGATGAGGTTCGTGCCGAGTTGCGCGAGCCCGCGCTCGATCTGCGCTCAATGATTCCCGACGTGCTCAAGGGCTACTCGACGATGTCGAAGGCCGCGATGACCGACGGCGAACTGAGCACCGGGATAAAGGAGCTGGTGGCGCTCGGCATTGCCGTCACGCGCGAGTGTGACGGTTGCGTCGTCTCGCACGCCCGCGGCGCGGCGCGCGCCGGCGTCACCCGTCAGCAGGTCGCCGAAGCGATGGGCGTCGCGATCATGATGAACGGGGGACCGGGTACGGTCTGGGGTCCGCGGGCCCTGCGCGCCTTTGACGAAGCGGTCGCGGCGCTCGCTAGTTGAACGAATACGCGAGGTGCGTGATGCCGTTCACGAAGCTCGAGGCGAGGGCGATCGGTGGCGCGGTTGCGTGGATGGCGGGGTAGCGCGAGAGCAGCGTGCGCCACATCACCCGAATCTCGCGGCGCGCCAGGTGGGCCCCGAGGCAGAAGTGCGGACCGGGGGCACCGAAGCCCAGGTGGTCGTTGGGCGTTCGCGCGACGTCGAAGACGTCGGGCCGGTCGAACGCGGCCTCGTCTCGATTGGCCGAGTTGTAGAACAGCAGCACCTTGTCGCCCTCGCGTAGGTCGAAGCCCGACAGGGTGTAGTCCCGCGACAGCGTGCGGCGCATCCAGATCACTGGCGAGGCCCAGCGAACGATCTCGTCGGTCGCCGTCGCGCCGAGCGCCTCGAAATCGGCGGCGAGGCGGGCCTTCTCGTCGGGGAACCTCGTGAAGGCGTCCAGCGCGTGCGCGATGGCGGTGCGCGTGGTCTCGTTGCCGGCGGTAACCAGCAGCACGAAGAAGGACGCGAGCTCTTGCTGGGTCAGGCGCTCCGATTCGATCTGTGCGTTCACGAGCGCGCTGGTGATGTCGTCGACCGGGTGTTCGCGACGGAATCGACCGAGGTCTTCCATTATCGCCGTCAGCGCCGCGCCAGCTTCGAGGAAGGCGACGACCGGGTCAGTTCCGGCGGGAACGAACTCGGGGTCACCCGAGGAGAGAATCACGTTGGACGCGCGTAGGACCGTCGGGTATTCACTCGGCGGGATCCCCATCATCGTGCCAATGATCTCGAGCGGGAAGGGAGCCGCGACGTCAGCCACGAAGTCGCCTGAGCCCCCCACGGCCGCCTCACGGACGATTCGGTCGGCGACGCGGTCGATGGAATCCTCGATGGCTCGCACCGTGCGCGGGTTGAAGGCGTTGGCGACGATGCGGCGCAGTCGGGCGTGCTTGGGGTTGTCGGTGGAGATCATGCCGGAGAAGTACTCGACCATTTCGGGGGGCAGGTCGAACTGCGACACGGCGCCGGGACCCGAGAGGAACACCTCGGGGTGACGAGACGCCGTTACCACGTCACCGTACCGGGTGAGGGCGTAGTACCCGTTGTCGGCCGGGAACTCGAAGGCCGTGCCTTCGACCACGGGCTGGTCGAAGTGAGCAATGGGTCGCTTCGCGCGCAGCGCGGCGAACGCGGCGTCGCGCTCGACCCACGGACGACGCCAGAAATCCATATCGGAGAGGTCGATGTCGTCAAGAGTCCACTCTGGAGCGTTCATTGCTTAAGCGTACCGAGCAAGGTGGGGTCACGGCGGACGAGATTCCCGGCAGACTGGGGTGGTGGACGCACTCACTGATCAGGTCCGCCAGAGCCGTCTCCAGGCGTTGCAGTCGCTCATCGACCTCATGCGTCCCGCGGTGCAGGCCGATGGGGGGGATCTGGTGCTCGTTCGCGCCGACGTCGACTCGGGCGTGGTCGAAGTACAGCTCCAGGGAGCCTGTTCGAGTTGCGCCATCTCCGCCGATACGTTGCAGGGCGGCGTGACGAGGATCTTGACCGACCGCCTGGACTGGGTGACCGAGGTGGTCGGCGGCGTCGATGACGCCATTGACCCCGAAGATTCCATGTCGTTAGGCACCGGCGGCTACGTCCCGCGCTACCGCGCCCTGTAGCAGACGCCCTAACGACGGCGAACGCACGAGAGCTACGCGTGTTCCGCATCGGTTGGCGCAACCCGACTGGTGGCGGCCCGGCTGTGCCACGTGGGTCACGCCGACGCTGGCTCGGACCCAACGCCATAACGTTCGCCTAGTTTCGAGGACCGGTTCGGGCTACGCTCGGCCTAGAGCAGGTGGAGGTGACTATGGGGCTCATGGACAAAGTCAAGGAGCAGGCGGCCGCGGCCGCGTCGGCGGCCAAGGATGCGGCCCAGAAGGGTCAAGCGAAGGTCGACGAGATCCAGGCGCGCCGCGCCGCGGACGGCGTGCTGCGCGAACTCGGTCTCGTCGTCTACCTGACGCAGGTGGACCGGGCGCCGTCGACGGCCGAAAGCGATATCGCCGCGCACGTGGCCACGCTCAAGGAGTACGAGGCCGAGCACGGTCCCATCGACTAGGGCTGCGCAGTTCGTCACGATCGGGCGCTGGGCCGCTATCATTTAGTTAGTTACGTGAACTAATGGATGTCATGACCAACGACACTGCGGCGCGGCTTC
>JAKBCI010000024.1 GCA_021807965.1 Actinomycetes bacterium | reverse complement strand
ACTCTTTGGCGCGCGACACCGCGCGCTACGAATCTTCCTCGGCGCGTGGATCCTCGTCAGTTCACTGGCGATGTTCAACAGTGCCGACATGCACAAGCTCTTCAATCTCATCCCCTACGTGAAGCAGACTGCGTTCTCGCGATACGCGATGCCCTCGGTCGAGATGGCCGTCGTCGTGCTCGCGGGCCTCGGGATCATGGACTTTGCGTCAAGCCGCGTAGCCCGTCGCCTATTCTTCGCCACGAGCGCAGCCACGGTCGGCTTGACACTCTGGGCCATGGGCGCCGCCGCCCACTACAACCGCGGCGTCGTGCTCTCGCACCGCAGCGAGATCATCTTGCTCGGCCTGCAGGCACTGCCCTTGGTCGCCCTGGGCCTCATCATCGTCGTCGGCGCATTCTCCAAGTACCGCGTCGTCCCAGTCCTGTTGGCGGTGATTCTCGCCGGTGAAGCAATGGTCAACTTCTTTGTCCCCACGGCTGAGGCGCCCAAGCAGATCACGATTGACTACGCCCCCATCTCGTTTCTCCAGCAGCACCAGGGACTCAATCGATTCCTCGACTTCGACGTCCTCTATCCGAACTGGGGATCCCAGTACGGCCTCTACGCCCTCAACGCCATCGATCTGCCGTTCCCCCAGACCTTCGCCAACTTGATTCTCAGCCGGCTCAATCCTGATACCAATCCGGTTCGGTTGTTCTTTGCCAAGGGGGGCATGGGCGGGGTCATCCAACAAGAGAAGATGCTCGTCGCGCACTTCCAGGCCTACCAGGCAGCGTCAGTGAAGTACCTTCTCATGCCCGACGCGGTCAGGCCGCTACCGCAACTGAAGAAGCTCGGCATCACGAAGGTCTTTCACGACTACATCGCCAACATCTACGCCCTGCCCACGACGACACCGTTCATGTCCTCGCCGACCGCCGGCTGCACCGTGACGAGCGCAACCATCGACCACGCCACGCTCACCTGCGCGAGCGGCGGCACACTGGTGCGGTCCGAGCTGGTAATGGCCGGCTGGCACGCAAGCGTAAACGGGGTAAGCGTGCCCATCACCGCCACCGATGGGGCCTACCAAACCGTCGCCGTACCGCGAGGCACGTCGAGCGTCACCTTTACATTCCTTCCGCCGCACGAAGAGCTGGCGCTGGGCGGCTTCCTCCTCGGATTGTTATCCCTCGTCCTGGTACCAATGGGGCGCTGGTGGCGCCGCGGAACTGGCAAGCACGCCCGTGACGAGTAGGTCTCTACGCCGAGCCGCGATCATCGTGGCGACGGCGATCGTCAGCATCGGTCCACTCGGCGTCGCGTCGGGCGCCAAGCACGTCGTATCGCAGGCAACTCGACCCTCGACGGGGGCCACGCTCGATCGACGGGTTCGCGCCCTCTGGCACGCCATTCGTCGCGACGATCTGGCGCTGGCCGCACAGCTTTTCTTTCCGAGGGGCGCCTACGTACGCCTGAAGGCGATCTACGACCCATCGGCGGACTTCACCGACCGCCTATGGGCCCTATTTCGACTCGACTTCGCTACCTATCACGCGGCAACCACCGGCGCGACGCTCATCGACGTGCGGGTCGATCCGGCCGACGTGTCATGGATCACGCCGGGGACGTGCGAGAATTCGATCGGGTACTGGCACCTGCCCGGTGTTCGCATGGTCTATCGACAGCGAGGCATCGAGCGATCCGTTGGGGTCTTCTCCTTCATTTCGTGGCGCGGCGTGTGGTACGTCGTGCACCTGGGACCGAACCCGCGGTCAACGAACGTCGGCACGCTCGACGCGCCAGTACTAGGCACCGGCGTTCCCGGCGGCGGCGGCTGCTAACGCAGGGGGACGACGTCGCCGGTGGCCCCAATGAGTGCGGCCGTGGCGCCGAAGTCGTCGCGCGAGAGCTGGTTGACGAACCTCGCGGCGGCTCCGGTCGGGTCGAATTGGGGCAGTCCCGACGGCGCGAGAGCGAATGACGTGAAGTGCGCCGCCACGAAGCCACCGCTCGCGCGCAGCGTGACCCGTAGAACGGTCGAGTAGCGCAGCGTACCAACGGTAGCGAAGTTGAAGTAGTTCACAAAGTCGCCGAGGCTGTAATCAATGAGGTGGCCGCGGTACCACTGCATCCCGCGCAAAACGTGCGGACCGCTCGCGAGCACGAGGTCGGCGCCGTCGCGGATGGCCGCGTGCGCGAACTGGTAGGGATTGCCTCGGTTCTCGCCAAAGTATGTCTCGGTTCGTCGGGTGACGTGTGCGGCGGTTGTCCCTTCGGCGCCCGCGTGCATGTAGACGACCACGACCGACGCCTCGCGCTTGGCGCGAGCAATGAGCGCCGCCGCTAGCGGCTGGTCGAGCATGTCATTCGTGTCGTAGTACGGAGCAAAATCCACGAACGCCACGCGGACGGCGCCGTCGCGGATCACCCCGATCTGGCCGGGCAGACCCGCCTGCACAATGCCGGCGCTGCGCAGCGCCGCTGACGTAGACGCAACGCCGACCGCGCCGAAGTCGTCAATGTGATTGTTCGCGCTGTTGAGCACGTTGAACCCAAGGTTTCGGTACGCCCGAGCGTAGCTAGGTGGCACTCGAAAGGCGTAGCAGAACGAGGAGTGCGTCTGGCACTTGGACGCGGTAGCTGACGTCATCGTCCCTTCGAGATTGCCAAAGACGATCGGTGCGCGAAGGTATGGCGCGAGTGGCGCCAGATACGCATCCGGGTTGGGCGGCAGCGACGGCGTATTGCCGAGCTCGGTGTCGCCGACCGCATCGATCGTCACCGTTGGCACCTCGGTCGTGGACGTCGTCGGGCCGGTCGTTGACGTCGGCGACGACGTGGTTGGCGTCGTCGTGGCGGGCCCGAGACGAGTAGGGACGCGCGACTGCACCACGACAACGGCTGCGATGGCGACGACGGCGGCGGCCACCAACCAGCCCCGAGATGTGCGCGGCGGCGTCGACCTCACCAGGGTTGTGGCTCACCGGGCCGCGTCGATTGAAAGAGCGCGAAGAAGTCCTTCGTGCTCGGGTACAAGAACCGGCCGGCAATCTGGTTCGGGTTGGGCACGACGAGTGACGCACCGGCGGCGCCGGGGCCGCCGTAGGCGACAAAGATCGGCCACTCGGGATTGATGTCGAGCTCCATTGCGCGCACGCAGTGGAGCTCGACCATCAACGCGGCGAGGCTCGCCGAGGTCTGGTCCGACGCGGCCGCGTAGACAAGGTTGCCCGCCGCATCGACGCCGAGTGCCGTGCGCCAAACCGCGGCGACGCCGTGGAGGGTCAAGCCCCACGCGGCGTTGTTCGCCGCGAGGGCGGTCGGCCTCGAACGGGCCACGAGCAGCGGCAAGTTCTGACGCGCCATCACGACGTTTGACCCCGGACGAGGCCCACCAGTCCAACTCCTCACGTCGACGACCCCGCTGGTAAAGCGTACGACCGTCGCCAGTCCCTTGATCATCGGAAAGTACAGCGTGTGATGCACGTAGAAGCCGGCCGGCCCATCGGCTTCGTAAAACCCCGAGTTGAACGTGGCCAGTAGACGAGCGCGCGCTGGCGGTGGCACCATTTCTGGTCCGCGCGAGAGGGGCGTCGCGCCGGGCCCCAGGTATCCCGGATACAGGGCGAGGATGGAAGTGCTCGTGCGCATCCAGGTCGCGTACGCGACGACGCCGGCGGCCGATGAGGGGGGATGAAACGACGTGGCAAAGACCGTCGCGACACGCGACCACGGGTCGAGACGGTGCCACGGCGAGCAGAGTGCGCGCGAACGTGCCGGTGAGGATGACGGGACCGTACTCGCGCAGACCGGCGCCGGTCCGCCGACCACGCGCGGCGATGCGCCGCTCAGTGACGGAACTCCCAGCCCAATGACGACGATCGCCGCGCAGCGAACTATCGAGCGCATGTCACCCCCTGGGCCAGTTTACGAACCGGCGCCTCGCCAGTCGCGCTTCGCCGACCCACGGTAGAACTACGGTGCATGGGTGGCAAAGGAGGATGACCGTGCACCGTCGTGTTCAGGACCTCGATCTCACCGCAAGCCTCTCGCCCGAGGAGTCAGCGCAACGGGTACTCGCCGCGCAGCGGCGACTGGTCCACTTGCGGCTCACGACGGCGGGCCTCCTCGAGCCCGAGCGGGTCGGGCCGGGACTGGTCGTACTCTTCGAGGGCTTCGACGCGGCGGGCAAGGGCGGCGCGATCCGCCGACTCACTGGTGGGCTCGACCCGCGCCACGTGCGAGTCGTGCCGATCGGCGTGCCCACCGGCGAGGAGCAGCGACACCATTTCCTGTGGCGCTTCTGGCCCCACTTGCCAGGTCGCGGTGAGATGACCGTCTTTGATCGTTCGTGGTACGGGCGGCTGCTGGTCGAGCGTGTCGAGGGCGTCATCGACCTGGCCACGGTTCGCCGCTCGGCCGAGGAGATTGTTGAATTCGAACGCTCGCTGGTCAACGACGGCCTCACGATTGTGAAGCTCTGGCTCCACATCTCTGACGACGAGCAGCTGAAGCGGTTCAACGACCGGGCCCGGGATCCGCTGAAGCGCTGGAAGCTCACCCCGGATGACTGGCGAAACCGATCGCTGCGCCCGGCTTACCTCGAAGCCCTCGACGACGTCCTCGACTCGACGGATCACGCCCACGTACACTGGGACGTCATCGCCGCGGAGAATAAGCACTTCGCGCGGGTGGCGGTGCTCGAGACCATCATCGAGCGGTGGACGCACGACCTGGAGCGACGCGGCCTGCACCTCGCGCCGCCGCACGGTGACGACTACCTGCACTGACGCGGTCTGGCACACTGGGACATGGCCACTCGCTACGGCATCACCATTCCCTTCGACGGCGTCACACTCGCCGAGCATCGTGCGTGGTTCTCGACGCTGGCCGACTTAGGGTACGCCGACGTGTGGTCATCGGAAGTTGACGGCACCGATGGCTTCACGCCGCTCGCCCTGGCGAGTGCGTGGGAGCCGCGACTCGGTCTCGGTCTCGCCGTGGCGCCCGTCTTCACCCGAGGACCGGGCCTGCTCGCCATGACCATCGCCGCGCTGAGCGAAGTCGCCGGCGAACGACTGACCATTGGGTTGGGGGCGTCGAGCCAACCCGTGGTCGAACGGTGGAACGGCATTGCGTACGAGCACCCGTACGCGCGCACGCGCGACGTACTCTCGTTCGTGCGTCGCGCGCTCGACGGCGAGAAGATCGATGAGGACTTCGAAACGTTCAGCGTCCACGGCTTCAAACTTGCCCGGCCGGTCGTCACTCGTCCGCGTCTGCTTCTCGGCGCGCTGCGGCCCGCCATGCTCCGTCTCGCGGGCTCCGAAGCCGATGGCGCGGTTCTCAACTGGCTAAGCGCCGACGACGTCACCACCTGTCGCCGTGAGGTTGGGGCCGGTAAGTACATCGCGGCGCGGCTCTTCGTCGTGCCGACGCCCGACGTCGACCTGGCCCGCGCCGTCGGGCGTCGAATGATCTCCTCGTACCTCACGGTCAACGCCTACGCCGAGTTCCATCGTTGGCTCGGTCGCGGCGACGCGCTCGCGCCGATGTGGACCGCGTGGGCCGAGGGCGACCGCAAGCGGGCCAACGAGGTCATCCCCGATAGCGTCGTCGACGACCTCATCATCCACGGATCCTACGAAACGTGCCGCGAACACATTGAGCGCTACGTGTCCGCGGGCGTGTCGGCGCCCACCATCGCAATTGTGCCCGTCGGTGTGGAGCTCGCGGACGCCGTGCGTGGCCTGGCGCCGAGGTGATGCTCTCTACACTGTCCGAGGAGGCACCGATGAGCAAGCAGAAGAAGAAATCGCCGACACCCGTGCGCATCGGCGTGGTTGACACGATGTTCGCGCGCTACGACATGGGCGCGGCGGCGCGGGCCGAGCTGGCCGAGTGCCCCGGTCACGGCCGTCGATTCGTCGTCGTCTCGCGAACGGTCCCGGGTTTCAAAGACCTGGCCGTCGCGGCGCTCAACCTCATCCAACGCGACGGCTGCGACATCGTGGTCGCGCTCGGCATGCCGGGCAAGGCACCCATTGACAAGCAGTGCGCCCACGAGGCGGCGCTCGGCATCATGCAGGCGCAGTTGCTCAGCGCCACCCCGATTCTCGAAGTCTTCGTTCACGAAGACGAAGCCGAAGACCCCGCCGTTTTGGCCTCGGTGTTCGAAAATCGTTCGCGCCGTCACGCCCGCAACGCGTACTGGATGCTCTTCGAGCCCGACCAGCTCGCTCGGCGGGCGGGCCAGGGCGTGCGTCAGGGATTCGAAGACGCCGGGCCACTCACTGTCGCCTAAACGGCCGCACGAGCACTGACGCGGGCTTCACTATGCTCGCGAGGGTCCGTTCGTTCCGAGGAGAACCCATGCCCGAAGCCGTCATCGTCGCCACCGGCCGCACGCCCATTGGCCGCGCCTTCAAGGGGTCGCTGGTCGACGTGCGTCCCGACGACCTCGCCGCTCACGTCGTGCGAGAAGTCCTCGCCAAGGTTCCCCAGCTCGATCCGGCCACGATTGACGACCTCATGCTCGGCTGCGGTCAACCCGCCGGCGAGTCAGGGTTCAACATCGCCCGCGTCGTGGCCGTGCTAGCCGGGCTCGACGCGGTGCCGGGAGTGACGGTCAACCGCTACTGCTCGTCATCGCTGCAGACGATCCGGATGGCCGCCCACGCCATCCGGGCTGGCGAAGGCGACGTCTTCATTGCCGCGGGCGTGGAGACGGTCTCTCGGTTCGCCAACGGTGCCTCCGATTCCGCCAAGGCCATGAACCCCCGTTTTGACGGCGCCATTGCTCGAAGCGCCGCGCGATCAACGGCGGTTGGCGATCCCTGGTCGCCGGCCGAAGGACTGCCCGACGTATACATCGCCATGGGCCAAACGGCGGAGAACGTGGCGGAGTTCGAGCGCGTGTCGAGGTCCGAAATGGACGAGTTCGCGCTGCGCAGCCAAGAACTGGCCGTCGCGAGCCAGCGCAATGGCTTCTTCGAACGCGAGATCATCCCCGTGACGCTGCCCGACGGCCGCGTGATCACCACCGACGACGGCCCGCGACCCGATACCACCGTGGAGAAGCTGGCCGGCCTCGCGCCCGTCTTTCGCGAAGGGGGCACGGTTACCGCGGGCAACGCGTGCCCGCTTAACGACGGCGCCGCGGCGGTCATCGTGATGAGCGACACCCGGGCCTCGCAACTCGGCATCACGCCGCTCGCGCGCATCGTCGCGAGCGGCGTCACGGCTCTTAACCCCGAGATCATGGGCCTCGGACCAATCGAATCGAGCCGCCAGGCGCTGGCCCGGGCCGGACTCACGATCGACGACATTGATCTCGTCGAGATCAACGAGGCCTTCGCCGCGCAGGTCATCCCGAGTGCCAAGCACCTCGGCGTCGCGTGGGAGAAGCTGAACGTCAACGGCGGCGCCATCGCGCTCGGTCACCCCTTCGGCATGACTGGCGCGCGCATCATGACGACGCTGCTTAACGGCCTCGAGGACCGCGGCCTGCGCTACGGGCTCGAGACGATGTGCGTCGGCGGCGGCCAGGGCATGGCGATGATCGTGGAGCGCCTCGGCTAGCTCGCTGGGCCCGTCGAACGAGCCTCGGGATTCGCGAGGTAGGCGGCGTGCTCGTCGTCGGTGGCCTCGCGCGCCTCGTCGGCTAGTAGCACCGGTATGGAGCCGCGCACGTCGTAGACGATGCGTCGACGGGGGTTGTACAAGACGGCGTCACTGGCGAGGTAGAGCAGCGGACCGTGGTCGACCGGATCCACCAGTAACGCCAGGAGAAATGGCTCGAGGGTCATGGGGCCTCCTTGATCATCGTGACGACCTCGCCAGCGTGCCGGGCGCACGCGTCGTCGTCGAGCGCCTCGACGTTAACGCGCAGCAGCGGTTCGGTGTTCGAGGGTCGCACGTTGAACCACCAGGTGCCGAAGTCAGCGCTCAGCCCGTCGAGTTCGTCCACCGTCACAGCCTCGCGGCGCAGCCGCGCAGCGAGGGTCCGCACGGTCGTGATCGGGTCGCCAACCTCGATGTTCTGTTCGCCCGACGACGCGTATCGCCGAAAGGGCGCCTGGACTGCCGAGAGCGGCTGATCGCAACGACCGAGAATCTCGAGCACGATCAACGCGGTAATGATTCCGGAATCGGCGAAGTAGTTGTCGCGGTAGTAGTAGTGGCCCGAGTGCTCGCCACCAAAGAGGGCGTTGGTCTCGGCCATCACCTGCTTGATGTAACTGTGACCGACGCGGGTGCGTACGCCAACCCCGCCGTGCTCGGCGATAACCTCGGGAACGGCCCGCGAGCAGATCAGGTTGTAGAGCACCGTCGAGCCAGGATGCCGATCGAGCAACGCCGCCGCTACCATCGCGGTCGTCGTCGAGCCGCTGATCGGCGTACCGCGTTCATCGACCACGAATACTCGGTCAGCGTCTCCATCGAACGCCAGACCGACGTCCGCGCCAGTTTCCACAACCCGGCGCTGGAGATCGACGAGGTTGGCGGGGTTCAGCGGATCTGCGGGGTGATTCGGAAACGTTCCGTCCAGCTCGGAGTAGAGCACCTCGAGCTGAACCGGCAAGCCGGCGAACACTCGCGGCGCCACCAGCGCACCCATGCCGTTGGCCGCGTCGGCGACAATGCGCAGCGGGCGAAGCGCGGCGGGCTCGATGAAGGAGTGCACGTGATCGACCCAGGGTCCCCAGAGATCCACCGCCACCAAGTCAGCCCGGGGCGGACCGACCTGACCGAGACGCTGTTGGGCCACTCGTCGAATGTCGAGCAGGCCGGATTCAACGCCCACCGGTCGGGCACCAGCGCGACAGAACTTGATCCCGTTGTACCGCGCCGGATTGTGCGACGCCGTGAACATCGCGCCGGGCGCGTCCAGGTAGCCGGTCGCGTAGTAGAGCAGGTCCGTCGACACGAGTCCGAGGTCGACCACGTCGACGCCCCGCGCGCGCACGCCGTCGGCGAACGCACCCGAGAGCGACTCCCCCGACGACCGCATATCGCGCGCGAGAACGATCCGCTCCGTTTCGCAAAACTCGGCGAACGCGGCGCCGATCGCCCGCGCGACGTCTTCGTTGAGCTGGTCCGGATACGTGCCGCGCACGTCGTACGCTTTGAAAATAGCGTCGAGAGCCACGGGAACCGATGCTAATCGCAACGTGGCGAGCCGCCCGTTCGACCTCTGGAACGACGACGACGTCGCCACGCGGCCAACGCCACGACCAGACCCACCCCGACAGTGGCGTCGGTGGTGTAGTTGCCCACGGTGACCGACGGGGTCGATCCGTAGGCCAGTCGCACGTCGTGGCTCGTCGGAATCACCACCATGAGGTTCGGACTTACCCGATAGGGACCCGACGCTCCGCTAGCTCGCCACCGGGGGTAGTAGGAAATCTTGACGAGCGTGGGCACGCCGACGCGACTCACGTGAAACGAGATCGACTGCGTGCCGACGTGAACGTCACTCACGGTTTCGCGAGGGAGTTGGCCGGTAGCACGCAACGCGGACATTGACGCAACCCGCGGCC
This sequence comes from Actinomycetes bacterium, assembly GCA_021807965.1. The sequence goes on along the minus strand of JAKBCI010000024.1, from coordinate 2,380 downwards.
ACGTTGACGGGCCGCTCGCCGCGCCGAGAACCGACCAGTCCGCCTCGCGCAACCACCACTGCGTATTGGCGGTCAGCCACGCGACGCGGCTCGATAGCCCTCGCACGACGTTCGGCAGGGTCGTCAATCCCTCAACCAGCGGACTGTTCTTGATTAGGTAGATGCGCCACCGAACACCCGGTGCGGGCCACGCCTTCGTCTGCGCGATCAGTCGGAGCGATGGGTCGGCATTGGCCTCGGCAACGGCGAGCGGCGAGAACGCGATGTAGTACCGAACGCCAAGCATCTGGAGATGCGCGACACCTTCGGACACGTTGAGCGGGCCGTAGGGCAGGCCCACCTGGGGGTTGCTGGGCTGACTGCTCAGCTCGGCCTGGTCGAGAAAGTGATAGGGCGTGGTAGCCGATGATTCGAAGAAGAGCCCCTCCATCGAATCGACGCAGTTGTTCGTCCAGTACGGCAGCAGCATGAGCGCCATCGTGGTGCCAAAACGGCTCTCGCTCGGCGAGTACTCCCACATTGCTCGGCCGCAGCCGTAGCGAGTTCCGACGCGGGCCATCGTCGTCATCAAATCGTGGTACTCCGGCCACGCCGCCTTGCCCTGGTAGCCCGAATAGTTCCACTGGGCCCAGCTGGCGACCTGATTACCGGACGTTGAAAGTCCGAGCAACGACGCCGATGCCGGCACGACGCCGGGAACCGTCGACGCAAGCCCGAGTGCACCGACGATGATCGTCGCCACGACAGACCGGCGCGTTCGCTGGCGAGCCACCTCGTCGGCATCTCGCATGACCGCGTGACTCGAGAAGGAGTTCGCCTCGACGGCGGAGCCAACCCGCGGGTTTCCGTCGGGAGGTTCGCCGGGCGACGGGTGAGGCGCCTCTGGCGGCGTAGCGTCGACGACGATGTCGTGAGCGCGTACGCGCTGCGACCAACGCGCGAGCGGAAATCCGACGAGCCACCCGGCGCTGAGGTGAATCATGATGAACCAAAACGGAACGAGTCGCTCGTTCCAGATGACGCCCTGGGGATCAATGACGAAGGCGAGCAAGGACAGCGCGCACAGGGTAACCAGCACCATGCCGAGTCGGTCGCGTACCACAAACGCGAGCACGAAGGCTGCGGCGGCCATCGCGATGACCCAGCGGTCACCGGCGGCCCCTCCGGTCGCGGTGAACCAGCCGAGCGTGGTGAAGATCGCGTGGAGACTCGACACGTTGTCGTTGGTGTAGCCCATGGAGTTCGTCAACTGCTGGCTGAATGCGAACGGCAGCAGCCACCACGCCGTGAGGCCAAACGTCACGAGTCCCGCGCCCAGCGCGAAGCGGAATGGTCGCGCCGCGTCGGCGTGTTCCACGGAATCGCGGGGATCCCCGACGCCGAAGCGCGCCAGGATTTCGAAGATGACCATGACGCCGACCGCACCCACCACAAAGAAGAATGGCAGCACGTGCGAGAAAAGGGTCAGTGACAAGACGATTGCCGCGAGCCAGTAGCCCCGCCCCGTTCGCATACCGCGCGCGAAGAGCCCAATCGCGACGAGGGCCAGCGCGAGGGAAAGCGAGAACGCGTACTCGCCGGCCATGGTGGAAAAGAGGTTGCCCCCGTCAATGGTGAACGACGCGTCGAAGAGGAACGGCAGCGTCGCCGCGGCCAGCGCCGCCGGCACCGGGCGTGGCGCGCGAAAGAGACGTCCCAGAACGTACGCGCCAACGGGCATCAACACTGACCCGAGAACTGTTGCCAGCTTAAAGGCCACCGCGGCGTTAATCACGTAGCTCGCCCACACCGCCACGATGTCCGGCAGCACGAAGTAGTACGTGTACGCCGGCATGCCGGCGAACCAACCGGGGTACCACGGTGTCAGATCAAAGGGATCGCCCGTACTTCGCAGGTAGGCCGGCAGCGCCAGGTGGGCGCCGGTGTCACCACCGGTTATCGTGCTCGGCGAGATGATCAGGCTGGGGTGCATCGCCCATATCGTCACGAGGATCACGGCGCCGACGACGGCAACGTCGAATAACTGGCCGGTAGTGAGACGGCGCATCAGTGGAGTCGTTGCGCGACGACCGACACCATCGCAACGGCGTTAAACGTCAGGTGGGTGAGCGCGCTCGGGGCCAAGCGACGCGTACGCCACGCGACGACGGCGAGGACCACGCCGAGGGCGGCCAGCCCGACGAATTGCGCTGGCTCGCCGTAAGCCCCGCGACGACCCCGAGCTTTTATGACGACGGCCGTGGGCACAACGACATCGCGATGGGTACGCGACCCCAAGGCGGCCAGTCCCCGAAAGATCACGCCACGAAAGAACCACTCCTCAACAATGGGAGCGCCCAGAGTCGTGAGCAACGCCAGTACGACAAACCCGGCGCCGCTG